>CAYPQR010000513.1:0-2598 GCA_964412865.1 uncultured Intrasporangiaceae bacterium | reverse complement strand
TGCTGCATAATGGCGATTATGCAGCAGAGCGAATATTGAACCGGCCCGATAATTCCCCAATTCAGCTGTACCGGAGTCGAATTGGACTCTGCTCCTCCACTCTGAAACACGAATAGTCCGAACATTCATACGCATATGGTTGCACTCGTCTCGGCCGCTCCCTGTCGTCCGGACACTTCGTTCGTCGGTCTTGTCAGACCCCGGTGACAAGCTGCGCGACATGCCGCCACATGCCCCCTCCCCTGACCCAGAATCCGAATCATCGGTCGAGACAACGGCCCTCGCGGTATTCGACGACTTCCTCGTCGCCCGGCGCTCCACCAAACCCAGTCCGCACACGCTGGCTGCGTACCGGCGCGATCTCACCGCGATTCTGAGGATCGCCGCGAGGCGACTCGATCGAGCCGAAGGTGACGTCCACGTGCACGAGCTGACCGCTCGGCTGCTCCGTGACGCCTTCGGCGAATTCTCCGCCACCCATGCGAAGTCATCGATCAGCCGATGCTGGTCGACCTGGAATCAACTGTTCGCGTTCCTCGTCGGCGATGGATATCTGCCCGGAAATCCGATGGCCGCCGTGCCGAAGCCACGAAATGCCCGGATTGCACCGAAACCACTCCAAGGAGAAGACACCCCCGAGCGTCTGCTGACATCCGCCGCGCTCCCCCGGCCCAACGCCAGACACCCGTGGCCGGAGCGCGACCTGGCGGTCCTCGCGACCCTGTTGCTCACAGGGCTGCGATCCAGCGAATTGCTCAGCCTGAAGGTGTCGTCCCTCACGGGCCGGCCGGCAGAACGACGCGTCCAGGTCGTCGGCAAGGGCGACAAGGCTCGCGCCATTCCGATCGAGGACTCGCTGTATGCCGTCATCGACCATTACCTCCAGTCGCGTCGGGCTCGCTTCCCGGCGAAGCGGGTCGGTGCGCGCTCTGCACTGTTCGTCGACCACCGGGGAAATCCGTTGCAGCGGGGAGGGTTGCGATATCTCGTGCAGACCAGTCTGCGTGCGGCCGGCGTGGGAGACCGCCGCTCCCCCGGCGCTCTCGTGCATGCTCTGCGGCACACCTTCGCCACGCGCCTCGCAGACGACGGGGCGACCGCCAAGGAGATCATGGTCCTGCTGGGTCACGCCTCGATGACCACGAGCCAGGCCTACATCGACACCACGGCCAGCGAGCAGCGACGGTCTGCCGCCGGGAATCGCACGTATCGTGCGCTCGATTCGCTCGCGCCGGAGTAGCCGCACTCCGACTGAGCGCCGTCAATGCCGCTTACGTGCAAGGAAGACATACTCCTTGCCCGGGCGGTCAGCTGCATCCCGCACGTCCACCACCCGAAAGTCGTGTTCGACGAGATCTCGCTCGACCTCCTCCTGATTGCGGAAGCGCAGGGTCGACGAAGATCGCAGCACCTCGCCATCGATGATCACCTCGGACTCGAAGGTGACCAGTGGCAGTGCCACCTCACGCACTCGCCGTGAGACGACCGCCGAGGCGCCGTCCGGAAGATCGAACCGGCTCGGGGGCATGTCCCATTGCTCCCATGCGCGCGCGTCCGGCCGACGAGTCTCGAACGCAAGCCATCCGGCCGGCCTCAACGACGCGCGAATGGCACGAAGCGTCTGGTGCCAGTCGAAGTCGGCGACGATCTCCTGCGCGACATTCGCGGTCATGACAGCCAGGTCCGCGTGCAGGCGACGGTCGAGCAGTGCCGTGGCGTCACCGAGGACCCACTGCACTCGCTCGCCGTCAGGCTTCGCCCTCGCGACGTCGAGCGACGCGGCAGCCGGATCGACCCCGACGACGTTCATCCCGCGTCGGACCAGCAAGGTGGCAAGGGAGCCCGTGCCACAGCCGACGTCGACCACCGACCGCGCCCTTGCCTCCTGCGAGATCGCCACGTAGGCATCCAGATCGGAGCGGTCACCCTCCAGGACGTCATAGAGGGCCGCCAGTCTCGCATCCGCAAATGCGGCCTCGGGCTCGCGCACGATGGTGACGCTACGCAGCCCCGCGGGCCGCGGCAAGCGGATTTCACCAGGGTCTTAGAGCCCGGATCCGACTGCCGGCGTCGGATCGGATACGGTGGAGCGCAACTACGACGGCACGTCGTAGTGTGCCTCTCTCCCCCAGCCTCAGGACAACACCGTGAAACTCGATCCACGCACCCTGTTTCGCATCATTGCCTTCGCCGAAGCCGTCTCGTGGGCCTGCCTGCTGATCGCGATGTACGTCAAGTACGGCCCGGCGGACAACCCGATCGGCGTTCAGATCTTCGGCATGATCCACGGCGTGCTCTTCCTCTGCTATCTGGCGACCGTCCTGTATGTCCGAGGTCGGTTCAACTGGAACGCAAAGGTTTTCGTGCTCGCAGGCCTATCCGGCATACCGCCCTTCTGCACCGCGCTCTTCGAAGTGCTGGCTGATCGGCGTGGTCTCCTGACCGAGCAGCAGTCACCGCTCAGGGAAGAGTTCGCGTAGGCCCGACCGGCGGCGTGCCGGTCTCATTTCTCGGCTGCAGGGTCTCCCATGTTGCCGAGGAACGCCATGTTGGTCACCGCGTGGATCGACCGCTGGACGCCGTCCGGCACCACGACGG
>CAYPQR010000512.1:0-2612 GCA_964412865.1 uncultured Intrasporangiaceae bacterium | reverse complement strand
ACCCCAGGGCGGTCATGGCGTCCACGGTCCGTCGGTATGACGCCGACCCCTTCGGCGCGGGCCGCACCCGGTGCCCGGGTGCGACGACCTCGGTCGGCGTGTAGCGCAGCGACTCGTGGATCCGGCCGTGCCGGTCGCGACGGAAGGTCAAGGTGGCGATCACGCCGTCCTGCGACGCCGCCGGCAGGTCCGCTGCCGGGCCTTGCGCCGACAGGAAGTTGCCGACGCTGTAGAGCACGTAGCGGCCATCGATCTGCCGGCAGGGCTGAATCACGTGGGGATGAGCACCGATGACGGCGTCGACCTTGCCGGATGTCAGCAGGGCTCTGGCATACCGTCTCTGTTCTGCCGTCGGCGTGCGCTGGAACATGTTGCCCCAATGCATCGACACCAGCACGAGGTCCGCTCCGTGCTCGCGGGCGCGCTGCGCATCGGCGATGATGCCCGCCGGTTTCCGGGCCGGATAGAGGTTGCGGCGCATCCACGGTGCATCGGCCGGGGGAGTGGCCGTGTCGTGCTCGATGCGATTGTCGACCGTGTAGCTGTAGGACAGTTGCGCGACGGTGAGCCGGCCCTTCGTGTAGACCGCGGGCCCGCCGGCGCGATCGGCCCACCCGGACGGCCCGGCGAGCTTCAGACCGGCCCCATCGGCCACCGTGCGGGTCGAGCGCACCCCGGACAGGCCCGCGTCCATGGCGTGGTTGTTGGCGAAGCTGCAGCCATCGAAGCCGGCCGCGACGAGGTCGGTGGCCAGCTCGTGGGGTGAGACGAACGAGTTCGCCGTCGTCAGATGGGTATCCGTCGCCGACAGGGTCGTCTCCAGTTGGCAGATCGCGATGCCGGCGCGTCGGATGGTCGGTGCCACAGCGGAGAACATCGGGCGGAAGTCGAATGAGCGGCCGCTCGCGTTCGCCGCGGCGTCACGCAGCACCGAGGCATGCGGCAGCACGTCGCCGGTGACCGCGACCGAGACCGATGCGGGGTGCGCTGAGGTCGGGGAACCGGATGCCGGGGTGCGGTGCGACGTTCGTGGGGGTGCGGGCGTCGTCGAAGGCGTCGTGGCTGTGGCCGCGGGACGACGTTCGGACGTGCTCGATGCGCCCGCTGCGGTCGGGCCGGGAGCATGGCCGGGCTGCGAGCAGGCGCTGAGGGCAACGACTCCCATGGTGAGTGCCGCGGCGGTGAGGGTCGGCCGGCGTCGCATGGACGAAACCCTAGCCGGGGTCTCCGTCGTCTTCGGCGAATCGCCGCGCGCTGAGGTCTTGTTGAGCCAGGCGTCGCAGGGTCACCAGGATGGGGTCGATCATCGCGGTCGCGACGACGACCTGTCGGATGGCTCCCTCGAGGGTGCCGGGCAGCGTCGAGATGTCGGCGGCGGCCACCTCGTGCATCGCGTCGGCATACCGCATCAGGAGGTCTTCCGGGACCGCCACCGCGGCATCCTGCGCCGCCGACAGTTGCTCCTCGAGGATCGGGCGCAGTGGCGACGCGGGGTCGATCCGCCAGCCGGCACGCGTGATGAGGGCATCCGCACGGGGCGTCGGGGCCCCGTCCTCGGCACACGCACGGCCGACCAGAGCCTCTTGCGCCGTGCCGAGTAGGTCGTGCCAGTCGCCGGGCGGGTCCTCCAGTGCGGCGACGACCGCCTTGACCGCGGAGATGCTCAGCCGTCCGTGCTCGATGAGCGCTCGGATCAGCCGGACCCGCGCGACGTGCGACGCGTCGTAGTCGGCTTGTGTGCGGTTGACGGCCTCGCCGGGGTGCAGCAGACCCTCACGCCGGTAGTACTTCAAGGTGGCCGTCGGGACGCCGGTGAGCTGCGCCAGTTCGGAGATCCTCATTGCATTGGATAGTACTCCTCTCTAGTATTGGAGAGTCACACTATCCAGCGGAGGAACGATGACTCGACGCATCACGCACGCGCACGACGGTGAGCTCGCGCTGTTTCTGATCGGCCTGCGGATCGCCCGCCCGTGGCGGCCGGACATCTGGCTGCCCGCGATGGCGGCGATGACACCCATGCTCACCGAACTCGAGCGCAACAAGGCGGCGGCGGATCGCGGCGAAGGGGACTGGTGGGGCTTCTACGGCGCGCGGACGCTGGTCGGTGGCACCGGCCCCACGGTCGTGCAGTACTGGCGCAGCGTCGACGACATCTACGCCTACGCGAACGACGCCGATCGTGCGCACCGACCGGCCTGGGCTGCCTTCTATCGCCGGCTGCGCAGAGCCGACGGTGCCGTCGGCGTCTGGCACGAGACCTACCGCGTGCCCGCGAAGGGCCACGAATCGCTCTACCTGGGAATGTCGCCGATGGGTCTCGCGCGCTTCACCGGCGACGTCGCCGCGTCGCGCCGTGGCGCGCGTGCCCGGGAGCGTATGGCGTCGTGATCCCGGGCCGTGCCGGCGAGGGCCCGTCGGCATACCGGCGCGCGACACCCGTCGGTATGCCGATCAGGCCGACTCGCTCTGTCGAGGCTGGCTCGCGGCGTGGGCGCGTGCCAGCACCTCGGTGAGCTTGTTGGCCCCGGCCACGACGGTGGCCGCATGCAGACGGCCCGGCTGACGGGACACGCGGTCGATCGGGCCGGAGATGGAGACAGCCGCGATCA
>CAYPQR010000511.1:0-2620 GCA_964412865.1 uncultured Intrasporangiaceae bacterium | reverse complement strand
TCCGGGAGATCAAGTGCCAAGTGGCTGGTACGGGCTGGGCGCAGCCTCCGTCCTACCGTACGACGGCGGCAAAGTCGGGCAAGGTGAGATGGAAGGGACCGAACGTAGCGTATCGGCGGCTCGTATTGCTGCTAAGGAAGATCCGGACCGGAGCGTTTCGTCCATTGCCATTGGCCAGCCAGCTGAGTATATTCGGGCCCTGTTGACAGATGCTTCGCCGGAAGCACGGAAGGAGTTCGGGCCTCAAGGGGATTTCTCGTGCAAGTGATTCTGGCTCTTGGCTGGCGAGCGTAAAGGCCCAGCAGCGTAGGGCGCTGACTCCGCTGGTTTATCGGTGTGGCAGGCGTGAAAGGTGTGTTGTGCTCGATGGAAGTCCTCACACATCGCATCGCGCCTTGAGGACGGCATCTGGCGATGGCATCATTGCCAACACCCGCCTTTGTTTCGACTCCGATGCTCCACGAGGATTTGCTCAACCTGGATCCACCACGTGAGTTTCTCTGCGGGGGCCGCGCCGGGGTTTGAGGCAGCGGAGTTCGAGGGTGTGAGGTAGTCGCCGGTCTGCCCGGTTCTTCTACTGGGTTCCTTGGTCGCGCCCGTGGGGGCTGGATGGTCAGATCGTCACGGGCCGGGGCGGCCCGCACGCCGCGGCGAACAGGTTCTCCCACTCGGCGTGCCAGGGCCAGTTCGTCGGCAGATGCATGAGAAGTGCGCGTGCTCGGCGAGCGAGCCGTGCGGGCACGGTGATCAGTTGGGCCCGGATGGTGCCGGTCGTGGCTTTCGCGTGGAACATCGACGCGAGCGTCCCGGCGGCACGAGTGAGGTTGTGCGCGATCGTGGCCAGCACCAACCAGGCACTATTCGCCGTAAACGAGCCAGATGGTAGATGGGCCAAAGCGCCAGATCGCAGGTCCGCGTATGCCTGCTCAATGACCGCGTGAGCACGGTGGTCGGCCTCGGCCTCGATCATCGCCATCGGCGAGTTCGTCAACACGGCGTGGTACCGGTAGGCGGTGAACATCTCGTCCTGGCCCCTCGGGCACCGAGGCCGGGTTCAAGCGTTTGACGCGCCGCACGATCAACCGCGCGGTCACCTGCTGGTCCTTGCGCAGGGACGTGAACGCCGTGTGTTCGATCTCGGCGACCTCCGCGTCGTAGATCAGGCGCTGCTCGTCCTCGTCCCAGATCGCGTTCGGGTCGTGGATCGGGGTCCACGCGTCCTCGTCGATGCTCGCGATCGCCCGAGACAAGGGTTTGCTGGACCGGGCGGTGATGGAAAACCGCGCGCCGGCGCGGGTCGCGGCGTCGATCACGGCGTGGTTGTAGTAGGCGCTGTCCGCGCGCAGGATCACCAGTCCTGTTGCGCCGCGCCGGGTGGCCGTGGCCAGCGCGTCGGATACCAGGCGGGCCGGGCCGCGGGCGGAGTTGGTCGGCCCGCGGCGCAGCCTCGTGGCGGCGACCACGGGGGTGGCGAGCGGGGTGGAGATGGTCGCGATCAACGCGTTGAGGCCCTTGACCTTGTTGTAGCCATACCCGGCACCCCTGGGGGCCCCTCCCGCATAGAGCGCAGCGTGCGGGGGAGTTGGCGTACCCGTAGGTTGCCTTCATGGTGTCGTCGATGTCGACGTGGGCGACCTGCCCGATGCCCGGCAGCACCGGCGCCTGCCGAGTCAGGCCGACCAGTAGCCGGGAGGCGATCGCGTCCAGCTGCCGGACGTGACCGAACGTGAAGGCGCGCAAGAACGTGCCCAACGTCGAGGGAGCGCGTACTCCGGTGAACAGTCGGTCCATCCCGCCGTGGCGGAGCAGGTCCATGTCGTCGATCGAATCGGCACCGGCGACCATCCCACCGATCAGCGCCGGGATCTTCAGGTGCGCGTTGGCACTACCCGCTGCGGTCAAGGTCAGGTGCTCGGTGACCAGGTCGCCCAGGCCGGCCCGTTCGGCCAGCCGAGTGACCGGATCCAGGCCCGGCAGGCCGATCAGGTTCAGGTCGTCGAATGCCACGGAAACGTTGTGAGAAGATTGCACCTACCGAGTGCCCCTGCCTTGATCTTGAATCGGAACTTTCGCCAGTCCCAATTCTCCCAGATCACAGGGGCATTCGCCTGATACGACACATTCTGAACTACCCACGCCGAATCATTGGACGGTGGATCCAGGCTCAGCGGTCTGCAGCGTGTGCCGATCCTCGCGGCCCGCGAGAAATGCGGTACCCCGGTGGTCGGTGTGCTCGCCGCGGCGCGTGTGGGGTACCGCTCAGCACGAAGTGCGAGTAGGTGGCGATGACGACGTGGGCGTCGTAGTAGGCACCCTTGACCGGGCCGGGCAGCCTCGTGATGTCGCACGTGAGCACCAGCTCCGGTCCGGAAGCCACCAGCTCGAGGGATCGCCCCGGGCCGGGCGCTGCGCGGCGGCATCACGGCCTATCGCGCGAGGCCTTCGATCACTTCGGCGCCGGGCAGGTCCGCGCCGAGCGCGCCGGGCAAACGCAGCTTGCCGCCACGGATCCCCGATCCGGTGACGATTGAGGGCGTCTCGATGACGCGCGAGTCGATCAGCACGGGCCATTCGGCGGGCAACCCGATCGGCGTGATGCCGCCGTATTCCATGCCGGTGC
>CAYPQR010000510.1:0-2623 GCA_964412865.1 uncultured Intrasporangiaceae bacterium | reverse complement strand
GGTGGGCCGCCCGATCGGCGTAGGCGAACAGCTCCTGAAAGGTCAGGTCGACGTCCTCTTCGACTGAATCCAGGCACCGCACGCACGCACCGGTCGCCGTGGCCCGCACCGTGCCCGACACCAGGACGCCCTCCATGACCGACTCCATCCGAAGGTCCAGCTCGATCGGCTGACCCTCCGGAATACCGATCACCTCGGTGCCCAGACCCTCCGGAGCGGGCACGCTGATCGAGCGCTCCACCATGTTCCCCGGTCGACGACCGAGTTCCGTGGTGTCGAGCACCAAGGGCAGTCGTGGGTCAAGGGTCATGGCATCCATCGGGTTGTGTGACACGGCCAGGTCGCGACGACGAAGGCCGAAGGCCTAGGTTACCGAAGATTCCCGTCACGCCCAAAATCAGTCGACGCCGGTGTGACGCGCTCCACCGGGCGCCTCCGAATGACCGTGGGCGCCGGCCGAGCGTCGGCGCTCACCTGCGCAAACGCGCAGTCAGGGGCTCCAGGACCGCGCTCGGCACCATTCCGGTGATGTCGCCGCCCATCGCGGCGATCTGCCGGATGAGCGAGCTGGAGTAATGGGTGCGGCTCGGCTCCCCCGGCAGGAAAACGGTCTCGACGCCGGACATCTGCCGGTTCATGGTGGCCATCGGCAGTTCATACCCGAAATCGACCTCGCCCCTGAGGCCCTTGAGCAGGACGGCCGCGCCGACCTCACGGCATACGTCGACCACCAGGCGCTCACCGAAATCGGCCGCGCGCACGTTGGGCAGGCCGGCGGTGGACGCCTCGATCAGCTCGACCCGCTCCTCGTGGCTGAACGTGCCCTGCTTGTCGGGATTGCCGAGGACGGCGACGACGACCTCCTCGTAGAGGCGCGACGCGCGCTCGATGACGTCCATGTGCCCCATGGTGATCGGGTCGTAGGAGCCCGGGCACACGCAGCGGCGAGGGTCACCAGTCATGCGACCACCGTAGCGACCGCGTGCGCGTCAGAGTGCGACCTGTCCGGTGACGCCCGCCGCGACCTGCCCGCCGACCCAGATCTCGCCGCCGACCCGGTCGAGGTGCACCCGGCCGTCGCGGCCCAGCGCCGTGCCCTGCCGCACGACGTATGACGTGGGCGCCCTGCCCGAGCCGATCAGCCAGCCGGCCAGGCCGGCATTCAGACTGCCCGTGACCGGATCCTCCGGCACACCGAGACCGGGCACGAAGGCACGCACCTCGTAGTCGATGCCGTCCATCGCGCTCGGCCCGATGACGCCGACGGGGGTCGTGCCCATCTCCGTGAAGTCGGGCGCGAGCTCGAGCACGGTCTGCGCGCCGTCGAGGAGAATGCCGAGCCAGCCCGGCCCGTTGTCGACCCACTGCGCCGCGACGACTCGGCTCGCGTCGACCCCGAGGGAACGAACGGCACGGTCGCGGTCGACGGCGTCCGGCTCGCCCGACCGGATGAGCGGCGGCGCCGCGAAGGCCAAGCGGTCGCCCTCCCTGCGCAGGTGCACCAATCCGACCCCGCACTCCTGCACGACCCTCCCCTCGTGGGTCGGCACTCCCCCGGCCTCCAACCAGGCGGCAGCCGATCCGAGCGTCGGGTGGCCGGCGAAGGGCAGTTCGCCGGCCGGGGTGAAGATCCGCACCCGGTAGTCCGCCTCGGCGGCCCGTGGCCGCAGCAGGAAGGTCGTCTCCGACAGATTGGTCCAGCGGGCGAACGCGGCGAGGTCCGCATCGCTCACGTCGTCGGCGTCATGCACCACCGCCAGGGCGTTGCCGCGCATGAATCGGCCCGAGAAGACGTCCAACTGAGTGAATCGACGCATGGCGCGACCCTACCGACCCGCGGACCGTCGCAGCCAGGAAACGTTCCGCGCCGTCGCTTCGCCGCAGGCGTGCCGTGCCGCCGTCTCGACCAGCGCGGCGGGTATGGTTGACGGATCATGCCTGCAAATGTGCGATCGGCAACCATCGACGACGTCGACTCGATCTCTCTGCTCTACGGGCATGCGGTGCACACCAGCATCGCGACGTTCGACACCGACGATCCCCCGGCCTCCCACTGGATCGGCAAGCTGTCCAGGGACCACGTGCTCGTGATCGAAGAGTCTGGAACCGTGGTGGGATTCGCCTACTCGGGCGCCTTCCGCCATCGTCACGCCTACGAGCGCACGCGCGAGACATCCATCTATCTCGCGCCCGAAGTCGTCGGGCAGGGTTATGGGACCCTGCTGTATGCCGAGCTGTTGGCACGGCTTCGCAAGGACGGCATTCATACGGTCGTCGCGGTCGTGGCGCTGCCGAACCCGGCATCCGTCGCCCTGCACGAGCAGATGGGCTTCGAGGATGTGGGGACGCTGCGAGAAGTCGGGCGCAAGTTCGACCAGTGGGTCGACACTCGGTGGTATCAGCTCAAGCTCGACCCCTGAGTCGATCGGAGCGCTGAGCTCGAGTGAGACCTCGGAGAGGGCGTTACCAGGCCGGTTGGCAGCGTGACGTGCGAGGTCTCGCTCCCCCGCGCGCTGCGCTCTATGCGGGAGGTGCCCCCATTGCCGCTCGCTCGTCCCTCGCATCGCGGCTACTCGACCAGCCAGGTGTCGGGCCTGGCCGCTGCGAACTGCCGGGCCGCGTC
>CAYPQR010000509.1:0-2625 GCA_964412865.1 uncultured Intrasporangiaceae bacterium | reverse complement strand
GGGTGGCTCGCCGCTACAGTCGGTCACGACCAGCGCGAGCCCCTGCGCAATGTCCGTCCGACCAGAAGGCGTCCATGACCATCCGTGTCTTCCACCATCCGACGATTCGCACCGGCCTGCCCGGAGGTGTGGTCCAGGCGCTGGCCGTGGATGGCGAGGAGATCGTCGCCACCGGCACGCTGGAGCAGGTGCGTGAGGCCGTCGGTGCGGCTGCCCCCGTCGTGGAACTCGACGGTGCCTGCGTGCTGCCGGGCTTCTATGACGCGCACATCCACACGGCGAGTCTGGCGCGCGACCTGACGTCCGTCGACCTTCGCGGCACGGCGTCGCTGGAGGAGGCTCTCGAGCGGGTCCGCACGTTTCGCGAGGGCCTGCCCGAGGGCGCATGGCTGCTCGGCGGCCGGTGGGACAGCAACCGCTGGCAGGTGCCTCGACAGCCTGACCGCGACGCGCTCGACACGGTATGTCCGGATCGGCCGGCCGTGCTGCGAAGCGTCGACGGCCACACGGTGTGGGTCAACACGGCTGCGCTGCGCGCCGCGGGTATCGACGATGACACGCCCGATCCGATCGGCGGCCAGATCGTGCGTGACGAGCACGGCCGCGCGACCGGCATCCTGAGGGAAGAGGCCGGCGCGGGCATCCGGCGGCAGGCCGAGGCCTCGCTGACCGATGACCTGTCGGTCGGGCTGGCCCGCGCACAGGAGCATCTGCTCAGTGTCGGCCTGACCAGCGTGCACGACATCGACGGGGAGGACTGCCGCGCCGCATACCTGCGCCTGCGTGAGGAGGGCAAGCTGAAACTACGCGTGCACAAGGCGATTCCGGTCACCGCACTCGAGACAGCGATCCAGGAGCGCAGGACGACAGGTGACGGCGACGACTGGTTCGGCACGGGCCCGGTGAAGCTCTTCAGCGACGGAGCGCTCGGCTCGCACACGTGCCACATGCGGGAGCCCTTCCGCGGTGATGACGGCAATACGGGCATCGCCGTCACCCCGGCCGACGAGCTGCGGCGACTGGCCAGGCTGGCCGCGGGCGCGGGTATTGCCGTCGCCACCCACGCCATCGGCGACCGTGCCGTCGAGACGGTTCTCGATGTCTACGAGTCGATCGCCGGGTCAGGGGCGTTCGGCCTGCGTCACCGGGTCGAGCACTCGCAGCACATGGCCTCCGACGACATCGTGCGCATGGCACGTCTCGGTGTCGTCGCCTCGATGCAGCCGACCCATTGCACGAGCGACATCGATCTGGTCGACGATCTGCTGGGCGACCGCGACATCGTCTCCTATGGCTGGCGCAGTGTGCTCAACGCCGGTGCTCCGCTGGCGTTCGGGTCGGACTGTCCGGTCGAGGATCCGAACCCCTTCCACGGCGTGTATGCCGCCGTGACGCGGATGCGCGCCGACGGCACTCCCGCCGGAGGATGGCAGCCCGAGCAGCGGCTCGCAGCGGCCGAGGCGGTCACGGCATACACGCTCGGATCGGCGTATGCCGCAGGGCAGGAGCAGCGCAAGGGAACCCTCATCCCGGGGAGGCTCGCCGACTTCGTCGTCGTCGACACCGACCCGCTCACCGCCGACCCCGCGGATATCCGCGGCACGAAGGTGCTGCAGACCGTCGTCGGCGGGAAGACGATGTGGCGCCTCTGAGACAGCTCGCGCGGATGAATGGCCGCCGTCAGCGCACCGGGCGCAGGCCCGCGCGTGCGGCCGCCCGCACGGCATCGGTCATACGAGTGATGCGCGGCGAGGCGAGCTTCCATACTTGCCAATGTAATTGCTGATCGATGTGGTCTCGCCCGAGTCGCACCAGCTCGCCGGTCTCCAGGGCGTCGCCGACCTGCGACTCGGGGATCATGCCCCACCCGAGCCCGGCCCTCGCGGCGTTGGCGAAGCCGTGCGAACTCGGGATGAGCACCACGGGCGGCTCATGAGGGCATCGGCGCCGCGCGAGGTAGCGGTGCTGCAGATCGTCCTTGGCGTTGAACCGGAGCATCGGCATGTGCGCCCAGTCGACCTTCCCGGATCGCAGATGCCGCTCGCGCAGCGCCGGGGTCGCGACGGGCAGATAGCGCATGACGCCGAGCGGTTCACTGCTGCAGCCGCTCACGCTCGCGGGCTCGGAGGTGACGGCACCCATGACATCCCCGCGCTGCAGCAGGCGGATGCTGTGATCCTGATCCTCGATCTCGATCCGCAGCGGGTCGGCCCACGACGCGGCGTCGAAGAGCACCGGCACGAACCAGGTCTCCAGCGAGTCGGCGTTGACGGCGACCGGTGTCGTCAGGGGCCGTTCCGGATCACCGAGGGATGCGCGGGCATCCGCCTCGAGCACCGACATCTGGCGGGCCGTGCGCAGCAGCACCGTGCCCGGACCGGTCGGCGTGCACGGTGTGCCCCGCTGGATCACGACGTGACCGACGCCGGCTTCGAGTGCCTTGATGCGCTGGCTCACCGCCGACGGCGTGACGTTCAGCGCTCGCGCCGCCGCCTCGAACGTCCCGTGGTCGACGACGGCCATGAGCGCCTTGAGCTGGTCCAGCTGCATGAAGCGATTCTAAAGCATATGTAAGATCATTCGCTTTGCTAATGGATCTCCGATCCCTATCGTGAAGGTCGTGGA
>CAYPQR010000508.1:0-2631 GCA_964412865.1 uncultured Intrasporangiaceae bacterium | reverse complement strand
CCACGCTGGTCGTGCGCGGCGAGCGCCGTGACGAGCGCAGCGAGGAGAAGGACGGTCGCACCCTGCGCGAGCTGCGCTACGGCTCGTTCCGTCGCAGCTTCACCCTCCCCCACGGCGTCGGCGCCGACGCCGTGAGCGCGACCTACGACGCGGGCCTGCTGAACGTGCGGGTCGCGGGTGTCTACAAGGGCACCGAGCCGCAGCAGATCAGCATCACCGGGACCGCGCCCGCGACCGCCGAGGTCACGGACACGGCCGACGAGCAGTGACGCGCTGACACCGAGCCGAGGGCGGCTCACCGGATCGATCCGGTGAGCCGCCCTCATCCATGTCATGCACTGATCAGTCCGTGTCGAGCTCGCGCAGGGCCGCGGCCACCGGGGTCGCGCCGTTGTTGAACCAGATGACCTTGTCCTCGAGCGCGCGCGGGCCCTCCTGCATCATCTCCACCACCTGGGCGATGACGAGCGCCACGTCGTCGCGGCTGACCTGCGCCTTGCCCGTCGTCGCCGAGCCGACCGTCTCGGCGACCTCGATCCTGCCGGTGCCCTGCTCGTCGGTCAGCCGGCTCGGTCCGAGGATCGTGTAGGGCTGCCCGGACCCGACGAGGTGGGCATCGGCGGCAGCCTTCGCCTCGGCATACGGGAAGAACGAATCGTCCTCCGGCACACCGTGATCGACCGAGGCGCCGAAATAGGACACCATGACGTAGCGCTGCACCTTCGCATTGGTTGCGGCCTGCATCGAGCGGATCGCCGCGTCACGATCGACGGCGTAGGTGCGCGCCGGGTTGCCGCCTCCCGCGCCGGCCGACCACACCAGCACGTCGACCCCGTCGAGCGCCGCGACCATCGCCTCCATGTCGGCGAGTTCGACATCGAGCAGCACCGCCCGCGCTCCGGTCTGCTCGACGTCCTCCGTCTGAGTGTCCGAGCGGATCCACGCCTCGACCTGATGCCCGGCCTCCACCAACAGCGGCGCCAGACGCAGCGCGATCTTGCCGTGCCCGCCAACAATGCTGATCTTCATGACCCCACCGTATGCGGGACCGCCCGGCGATTGGTCGGCCCAGGCCTCTCGGAGTCAGCGGTGGCGGGTCGTACGACGGTTGGGGGCGCAGGCGGCCATACCGGCCGTCACGCCCAGGTCGGCCGCGCGTACCCCGGCCGACCCGTGATGGGGACGATCGAGCGAGCCCATCACGTCGACGTCCGGGTCGGGCCGCGTCCGCGCCAGGCCGAGCGGTCGGCAGACCAGGACCGACACCAGCACCAGCGCCACACCGGCGAGGACGTCGCTCACCCAGTGGTTGCCGGTGCCGACCACGACCAGGCAGGTGATCAGCGCATACGACGTGCCGAGGATCTTCCAGATCGGCCGTGCGCCGCAGATGAAGGCCACCGCGGCGACCCAGACGGCCCATCCGGCGTGCAGTGACGGCATCGCGGCGAGCTGATTGGTGTATTGCCCGAACCCGCGCGGCGCCGACGCCTCGGAGCCCCACCAGCCCGCACCGGCGTGCTCGGCGAGCACATCGACGTACGGCAGGCCGGACAGGCGCGGCGGAGCGGTCGGCATGAGCAGATAGAAGACCAGGCCCACCATCGTCGACAGCGCGAGCGCCGTGCGGGCCCACGCATAGTGTCCGCCGCCGTGCCGATAGAGCAGGAAGAGCACGACGGCCGTGACCAGATAGTGGCCCGATGCATACCAGTAGGAGCTGAAGACGCCGAGGAACTCGTGGTTGGCGACGAAGTGGTCCCACCACGGTTCGACGTCGATGCCGAGCGTGCTCTCCCAGTGCAGGATGTCGTATGCGCGGGCGCGCGCGGCCTCCAGGTCGTTGCTGGCGAGCAGCCGCGACAGCGTGTAGCCGACGTAGAGCACCGCGAGGATGGTGAGCTCCACGAGCCCATGATGCGGGCGCACGAAGTGATCGAGCAGGGTCCTCCCCCGCGACTGCCGACCTGTGCGCACCACCTGGTGCCGTGACGCCTCTACCTGCCGCACGGTAGGTATCCTACCTGTCGCACGGTAGACTGGTGAAACAGACCCCACCCCCGTCAAAATGAAGGCCATGGGACGAGATACGAAGTCGGAGATCTGCGCGGCCGCCGCGGAGATCATCGCGGCGAAGGGCTACGAGGCGACCAGCCTGCGCGAGATCGCCGAGTCCGTCGGCATCAAGAAGGCATCCCTCTACTACCACTTCGCGTCCAAGGACGAACTCGTCGACGCGATGCTGCGGCCGCTGCTGGACGACCTGACCGAGACGATCGACCGCATCGACACCACGCCGCGCAGCATGGAGGCCGCCGAAGAGGTGCTCGGCCACTTCATCGACGCGCTGATCAGCCATCGCTGCGTCGGTATCTGGCTGAGCCGAGACATCAATGCGCTCAGGGCATCCGAGCGCTCGATCAAGGACCTCGCGGGGCTCCTCGCCCGGCTGCACGTATGGCTCGCCGGCCCGGATCCGACTGTCGAGGACCGCATCCGGGCCGTCGCCGCGACGGAGATCGTCGGCGGCGTCCTCTCGTCCATGATGAGCGTCGCGGACGCACCCGCCGACGTGCTGCGCCGCACGCTCCTCGAGTCATCGATGGCCGTGCTGCCCCAACGCGACAAGGC
>CAYPQR010000507.1:0-2640 GCA_964412865.1 uncultured Intrasporangiaceae bacterium | reverse complement strand
ACTTCGCGCAGCGTGCCGTCGAGCCGGCGGGTCCAGCCACGCTTGTCGAGATGCTCCAGCAGGGGTATGGCGACTCTGCGGGTCGTCCCGAGTGCCTTGCGGGCGTGCGAGGTCGTGAACGGCTGCTCCAGCCGGGCGATCTCACGCATCGCGAGCGCGGGAGCAGTCGGCAGCAGCACGACGCCGCCGGACAGCCGCAGCAGCCTGCCGACGCGCTCGGCGGCCGCCAGGGCACGGGTGTCGAGGCCGAGCCGCTCCAGGTCGCCCGCCTCCGGCGCACTGAACGGGTCGGCGGCAAGGCGCGCCTCCAGCTCCTGGACCGCCGGTTCGACCGGGCCGAGCCCGCCGTCGGCCGCGTCGCTGCGCACCTTCCCGTCGGCCTGGTCCAGCCCGGCCCGTGAGATCACGGCCTCGAGCACCGCGTCGCTGCGCAGGCTCAGCAGGTCGCGCGCGGCACCCAGCGAAACACCGCCCGCAAGAGGGTCGTCGGCGCACACTCGATCGACCTCGGCGCGAAGCGCCGTCGCCCACTCGTCGAGCCGGCCGGTGTCCACCCACCAGTCGCCGACGGCCCGCACCCCGTCCGGCACCGGGGTGTCGTCGGTGACCACGCCGAGTCGCCGCAGATGCGCGGACTCGACGGCTCCTCGGCGCGCGACCTCAACGCGCGCGTCGCCGGTTTCGCCGAGCGATCCCAGCGCCCGGTCGCGCCTCGTCGCATCGCCACGCCGCCGTAGCCGCGGCGGATCGGCATCGAGCACCACGGCGCCCGCGAGCACCCTGCGACTGCCGGGCCCGCGCAGCACGAGCCGGTCGCCGACCGAGGCAGGCACCGGGTGCTGCAGTGTGAGCCTGGCGTGTTCGGCGCCGAAGGGGCGCAGCCGGCCCTGCACCGCCGCCGCCCCGATATGGGCCGTGACCTGCTGGGGCGCCTCCGTGAAACCGCGACCGCTGACCCGCCGCACGTCGAGCACCGATGCGGCGAACCACGCGTCGGGAGTGACGATCACATCTCCTCGGTGGATGTCGCGCGACGCCACACCGCGCAGGTTCAGCGCCACCCGGCTCACCGGCCCCACCTCGGTATGCGGTTCACCGAGGCTCTCGAGCCCCCGCACCGTGACCGGCTGCCGTGAGCCATGGCTCCACAGATCGACCCGATCCCCCACGCGCACAGTGCCGCTCGGGAGGGTGCCGGTGACGACGGTGCCGGCCCCCTTGACGGCGAACGAGCGGTCGACCCACACCCGCACCCTGCCGTCGGGCCGCGGCGACGGCACCGCAGCCAATGCCGCGTCCAGCCCGCTTCGCACCTCCTCGACGCCGATGCCCTGCGGAGCGGAGACGGCGACAGCGGGCGCATCGCGCAGGCCCGTGTCCGCCAGCTCGGTTCGCGCCTGCGCGATCGTCTCGTCGACCCGCTCGGGTGCCCGGTCGACGCGCGTGATGACGAGCAAGCCATACCGAATGCCGAGTGCTGCCAGCGCATCCCGGTGGTCACTCGACTGCGCGCACCACCCCTCGTCGGCGGCGACGACAAAGAGGACGACCGGTGCCGGACCGAGCCCCGCGAGCATGTTGCCGAGGAACCGCTCGTGACCCGGCACGTCGACGAAGGCCACAGTCCGCCCGGACGCCAAGGTGGTCCACACGAACCCGAGGTCGATGGTCAGTCCCCTGCGGCGCTCCTCATCCCACCGATCAGGCTCCATCCCGGTGAGGGCTCGCAGCAGGGTGCTCTTGCCGTGGTCGACGTGACCGGCCGTGGCGACGACGTGCATGTCACTCGACCCGCTCGAGCGCCGTGATCACCGCGCTCGCCAGCCGTTCGTCGTCCGGTTCGTCGACGCAGCGCAGATCGACCAGGCAGTAACCGTCGTGCACCCGCGCGAGCACCGCGGGGTCGCCCGTGCGCAGTGGCGCGGCGACGGCATACGGCAGCCGCACGGCCCAGCCGGGCAGCGGTATGCCCGGGGCACCGCCGCCCCCGACCCGCCCGTCGTGCGCCACGACCTCGCCGCCGACCGTCGCCGCAAGCCGCTCGGCGCGCACGCGCAGCGATGCCGGGTCCGCGTGCAACGACCGCGTGACCGGTGGGACCGGCCCGGTGAGCGTCGCCTCGACCGCTGCCAGGGTCAGCTTGTCGGCGCGGACGGCGCGCGCCAGCGGATGCCGCGCCATACGCGAGACGACCTCCGAGCGGCCCAGCGCGAGGCCGGCCTGCGGACCGCCGAAGAGCTTGTCGCCACTCGCCGTCACGACATCCGCGCCGGCCGCCAGCGCCGTGGACGCGTCGGGTTCGCCGGGAAGCAGTGGATCGGGTTGCAGCAGACCGCTGCCCAGGTCGACAACGAGCGGCACCCCGTGGTCGTCGGCGATGCCGCGCAGCTCGTCGAGCCCGACCCCGGAGGTGAAACCCTCGACCCGGAAGTTGCTCGGATGCACCTTGAGGATGCAGCCCGTGGCCGGCCCGATCGCGTCCAGATAGTCCTGCGGGTGAGTGCGGTTGGTCGTGCCGACTTCGCGCAGCGTGGCGCCGGTCGACTCGATCAGGTCGGGCAGCCGGAAACCGGCGCCGATCTCGATCAGCTCTCCCCGGCTGATGACCACCTCGCGGCCCGCGGCGAGCGCCGTCGTGGC
>CAYPQR010000506.1:0-2644 GCA_964412865.1 uncultured Intrasporangiaceae bacterium | reverse complement strand
AGGTGCCCCCACTGCTCCTTGCTCCTTCGTCGCATCGGAGCTACTCGACCAGCCCCTGCCCGGCATACGATGTTCGAGTCGTCCGAGACGAGTCCCAGACCTCGCGACGTCATCGTGAAAGGTGCACAGCATGGGTGATCTACAAGTCCGCCAATTGGTGCTGTCGACGGACAATCTCGACGAATCCATCGCATTCTATGAAGGGCTCGGCTTTGCGCTGAAGTTCCGCGACGGATCCCACTATGCGGCGCTCGACGGCGGGTCGGTCACGATCGCTCTGGCGACGTCGATCGACCACCCGCTCCCGGGGAAGGTCGTCGTCGGTGTGAAGGCCGAGGACGTCGACGCCACCGCCAGGGCCGTCGAGGACGCGGGCGGAGCCATCGTGAAGGCTCCCTATGACGACGCCCACGAACGTCGCGCCGTCGTCTACGACAACCAGGGCAACGGACTCGTCGTCTACAAGCCACACCCTCGCTGACATTCAGCCAGCCGTAATCCCCTGTCACGAGGTGGATGCCATGTTCGGGCACACTGGTGACATGTGCGAGACCGACGTGTCCGGCCGCGAGATGGTGCACGTGGACGCGGGCACCTTCACAATGGGTGATGATCGGCACTACGCCGAGGAGCGGCCCGCACACCGCCGGTCGGTCGGCGGATTCCTCATCGACGTGCACCCCGTGACGAACGCGCAGTTCGGCCGGTTCGTCGAGGCGACGGGCTATCGCACCGTCGCGGAGCGGCCACTGGACCCCGCGGATTTCCCCGGGGCCGATCCGGCGGATCTCGTGCCCGGCTCGTTGGCCTTCACGCCGACGACCCGCCCGGTCCCGATGGACGACTGGCGGCGCTGGTGGCGGTGGGCCGAGGGCGCCGCCTGGCGGCGTCCCGACGGTGCCGGCAGCACGATCGACGGTCTCGAGCGGCATCCGGTCGTGCACGTGTGTTATGAGGACGCACTCGAATACGCAGCGTGGGCAGGCAAATCGCTACCCACTGAGGCCGAGTGGGAGTATGCCGCGCGTGGCGGCACGGACGGTTGCGAGTACGCCTGGGGCGACCACTTCATGCCGGATGGGAAGGTGATGGCCAACACGTGGCACGGACGCTTTCCCTACGAGAATCGGCCTCCTCTCGGTTTCGAGCGCACCTCACCCGTCGGAGCCTTTCCGCCGAACGGATTCGGGCTCTTCGACATGATCGGGAACGTCTGGGAGTGGACGATTTCGGAGTGGACCGACGATCACCGCGCCGGCGAGGCACACCACGACGGAGGTTGCTGCGCGCCGCAAGCAGCTGGTCTCTCGGAGCTGGATCGCCGTGTCATGAAGGGCGGTTCACACCTGTGTGCACCGTCCTACTGCCGTCGCTATCGTCCGTCGGCGCGCCAGGGGCAGCAGGTGCGCAGCAGCGCGTCGCATCTCGGATTCCGCTGCATCATCCGAGATCACCCGGCCGGGCAGTAACCGGGGCGGAGCGGCTCTCGTGTGTTGTCTGACGCGTCACTCGTTGGTCAAGACGAGCTTGCCTCGCGCCCGGCCACTTTCGCCGAACCTGTGCGCCTCGGCGACGTCCTGGAGCGGGAACGAACGGTCGACTCGTAGAGAAAAGCCACCGGATTCGATCAGGCCGCCGATCTCGTGGATCACGTGCAGCGCACGGCCGCCGTCACCCGAGCTGAACCTGACGCCGTGCGCCTTCGCACCGAGGAAGTCGGCGATCGTGATGACGTGGTTGGCGCCGCCCGCCAATGCCATCAGCTCCGGCAGGATGCCGCTTCCGGCGACGTCGAGCGCCAGGTCGACGCCGCCGGGGGTGATCGCGCGGACCCGCTCCGTGAGGCCGTCACCGTAGGCGACCGGTGTGGCGCCCAGCGAGCGCACGTAGTCGTGGTTGGGCGGGCCGGCCGTGCCGATGACGCGGGCACCACGGCCGACGGCGAGCTGTGTGGCTGCGCTGCCGACCGATCCGGATGCGCCGTTGATCAGCACGAGGTGGCCGTCGTCCACGCCGAGCTGGTCGAGCGCCCGTGTCGCCGTCTCGACGGCCGCGGGCAGCGCCGCAGCAGCCGCGAAGTCGAGGGACGGGGGCATCGGTGCATAAGAGTTCAGGACGGCCAGCTCCGCCTGGGCGGCACCATCGGCGCAGAAACCGAACACCCTGTCGCCGACGGTCACATCCTCGACGCCGGAGCCGATCTCGTCGACGACACCGGCCGCTTCATACCCGAGTGTCTGCGGGAGCTCATCGCCCATCAGCCCCTGTCGCTTCTTCCAGTCGCTGGCGTTGACGCCGGCCGCGCGCACCGCGATCCGCACCTCCCCGGCGCCCGGACGGGGGTCGGGCAGGTCGACGATCTCCAGCACCTCCGGTCCACCGAACCGGCTGAAGCTCACTGCCTTCATGTCTGCTCCGATCTGTCGTGCACGATCTGGCTCCTCGCTCGACCGTCAGTCCGCCGACGAATCCGCCCGCTCCCACACAGGTGCCACGCCGGGCTCGAGCACGCGGAAGTCAGGTGCGTTGCGCAGTGCCGCCTCGGCACCGCCAGGACTGTAGATCGCGAGCAGGCGGAGTTGACGCCAGCCGGTGTTGAACGTGGAGTGCTCGGTGCCCCGCGGGATGTAGACGCTGTCGCCTT
>CAYPQR010000505.1:0-2657 GCA_964412865.1 uncultured Intrasporangiaceae bacterium | reverse complement strand
CGCACGATGCCGTGATCTGCCCGCTGTTCGACCCGGCCACCGATGAGGTCAGCGGGCTGATGTCGATCGGGTCCTGGGAGGATCACGTCTACACCGACGAGATCGTCGCCGCGATGGAGTGGCTGGGCCGCGCGCTGATGTATTCGCTGGACCACGACCGTGACGACGCCGGGTCGCTCGACCTGTACTCCCTCTATCCGGAGTTGGACAGCTCGCAGATTCGCGGTGAGGCCGATCTGTTCATACAGGTCGCCACGCGCATCGACGAATTGCACCGAGCGGTGCGCGATCTGGCTGGTCAATGCCGCTCATACGGCCAGCCGGAGCTCGCCGCGGCAGCGGATGCCACGACCGACCTGTGTGAGCGGCTCCAGGTGGAGATCGCCGACCTGCTGCGCCACGAGACGCAGCAGGAACAGCCCGACCCGCTCGATGTGCTGACAGAGCGCGAGACGCAGGTGGCCCGGCTCATCGCCGCCGACCATCCGTCCAACGCGGAACTCGCGCAGCAACTGCACATCTCCGAGAAGACCGTCAAGACCCACGTCAGCAACATCCTGCGCAAGCTCGACGTCACCCAGCGCTCCGCGATCGGCTTCGTGATGAAGTCGAGCCTCGACGGACCCACCAGCATGTTCGGCCGCCCGACCCGCGACTGATCCGCCCCCTCACCTCGCCGGGGAACGCTCCTTCCGATCCCATCGGGTATGGCGTTCCGGCCGATGACAACGTTATCATGCGTGAGCCGGATCACATCGGGGCGCAGCACCGGAGGATGGCATGGAAGCGACGCGACCGCATGACGCGGGCCGACGCGTGCGTCCGACGATCCGTGATGTCGCCGCTCTCGCGGGTGTCAGCACCAAGACGGTTTCCCGGGTGCTCAACGGGGAGCCGCGCGTCTCCCCCGGCACGGCGCACAAGGTGACCGAGGCGATGGCGCAGCTGCAGTTCAGCCGCAATGAGGCGGCCGCGAGCATCCGTCGGCGCGGACACGCGAGCAATGTCATCGGCCTGCTGATCGAAGACCTCGGCAACCCCTTCTACTCGGCGATCGCCCGCGCCATCGAGGACGCCGCGCGGGCACGGGGCGTCCTGCTGATGGTTGCGAGCTCCGACGAGGATCCGGATCGCGAGCTGGAACTGCTCGGCGCATTCTTCTCGCGGCGCGTCGAGGGCCTGGTGCTCGTGCCCACCGACACCAGCCACCCCGAACTGGCCGCGGAGGTCGGGTCGGGGACGCCCGTGGTGTTCGTCGACCGGCCGGCGACGGTGGCAGGTGCGGACAGCGTCGTCGTGGACAATCGGCACGGCACGCAGACCGGTGTGCAGCACCTCATCACCCAGGGCCACCGGCGCATCGGCATCCTGATCGACGGGCGCGCGACGTTCACCGGCGAGGAACGCCTGGAGGGTTATCGCCGGGCGCTGGACGCCGCCGGCATCGCCTACGACCCGGGGCTCGTGCGCACACGCGCGCACGACCTCGCCGGTGCCGAGGAGTGCGCGCGCGAACTGCTGACCCGACCCGATCCGCCCACGGCGATGTTTGCCGGCAACAACCAACTCGCGTTCGGGCTGCTGCGGGCGATGCACGATCTCGACCACGCCGTGCCCGTTGTCGGCTTCGACGATTTCGAGCTCGCGTCCGTGCTGTCTCCGCCGGTCACCGTCGTCGCACAGGACGGGCCACGACTGGGGGCAGTGGCGGCGGAGCTGCTGTTCGCCCGGCTGGACGGTCATACCGGCCCGAGTCGTCAGATCGTGCTGCCGACGAACCTGATCGTCAGATCATCCGAACCGTCCTGCGAACCGAAGGGAGTCCCCCATGGGCAGTGACAGCGCATCCCCGGACGGCAACGATGCCGCCGATCGGCGAACACCCGTCCTCGAAGCCAGAAACCTGGTCAAGACCTACGGCCACGTCCACGCCTTGAACGGTGCGAGCTTCACCGCCTATCCGGGTGAGGTGGTCGCCATGATCGGCGACAACGGCGCCGGCAAGTCCACGCTCACCAAGTGCCTCGTCGGCGCCATTCAGCCGGACTCGGGCGGCCTGTTCCTGGACGGCGAGCCGGTGCAGTTCGCAACCCCGGCGGACGCACAGTCCCACGGCATCGAGACCGTGTATCAGGATCTGGCGCTGGCCACCGATCTCAACGGTGCCGCCAACGTCTTCCTCGGCCGCGAAATCCTGAGGAGGGGTCTGCTCGGCCGGCTCGGATTCCTCGACAAGCGGCAAATGCGCACCAGCGCCCAGGAGTCCTTCGCGCGTCTCGGAGTCAACCTGCCGGATGCCGGGGTCGCGGTGGGCGCGCTCTCGGGCGGGCAACGTCAAAGTGTCGCCGTCGCCCGGGCCGTCGCCTGGGCCCAGCGGATCGTGTTCATGGACGAGCCGACCGCCGCGCTCGGGGTGGTGCAGCGGGGCCGCGTGCTCGACGTCATTCGCAATGTCCGTGCCGCCGGCATCACCGTCGTGCTCATCAGCCACAACATGCCGGAGGTGCTCGAGGTGGCCGACCGTGTCGAAGTCATCCGGTTGGGACGCCGGGTCGCCCGCTTCACGGCGACGGAGGCCACCGTGAACGATCTCGTCGCGGCGATGACCGGGGCACTCACGCAGGAGGATGCCGCATGAGCGCCGACCCGAGCGAGGA
>CAYPQR010000504.1:0-2657 GCA_964412865.1 uncultured Intrasporangiaceae bacterium | reverse complement strand
GACCGGTGCGAGTTGGCCTTGGCGCGCGGTGGTCGCGTACACTCTGGCGGAGGGTGGTTGACGACCCCATGCTGGAGGCTGTCCACGACACGTCGGGCGAGCCTTCGGTGTTCGTCGGCCGCTCATGCTGCCGGACCCGACCATCGGCAGCGAAGGGCACTAGCTCAATTGGTAGAGCACCGGTCTCCAAAACCGGGGGTTGGGGGTTCGAGTCCCTCGTGCCCTGCGCACAGCATCACCAACACGGAAGAAGGCGTCGTGACGAACACGAGCACCGCTGCCGGCCGCGGCGCTACTCGTGGCCCCTCCACGAAGGGGGACGGTAAGGGCGGCCTGTTCGCCCGCATCGCGCTCTTCGTGCGGCAGGTGATCACCGAGATCCGCAAGGTGGTCCCGCCGACCCGTGACCAGTTGGTCGACTACACCCTCGTGGTGGTGGCCTTCCTGGTGGTGGTGATGGCCTACGTCGTCGGCCTCGACCAGGTGTTCACGCGCCTGATCAAATGGGCCTTCGGCGGCTAGCACCGCAGGCCGGGGTGCCGCCGGCAGCGTGACGCAAATCAGCGCTTCGAGAAGGAGCGCGACGGACTGGAGAAGGAATCAGGTCGAATGACGGATCAGTGGACGCCCGACGCGCAGGGTGAGGAGCCGGAGGCACCGGCGGCTCAGCCTGCCGACGACGACGTGCAGGCTGCCGCCGACAGCACGGAGGGCACACTGCAGGACGAGTCCGCGATCGAGAACGAGTTCGACGAGGCGGAGGGCGACAGCCTCAGCGAGGAGGACGAGCAGATCGCGGCCGAGCCCGCCTCCGCGGAGTTCGACGCGATCAGCGACGAGCAGACCGGTCAGCCGCTGGACGAGTCCGTCGAGGCCGATGAGGTCAGGGCCGAGCCCGGCACCGACCGCCTCGAGGCGCACGACGAGCAGGAGCAGCCCGACGTCGACCCGCGCGAGGCGTTCATCGCGGAGCTGCGTTCGCAGTTCGGCGACTGGTACGTCATCCACACCTACGCCGGCTACGAGAAGCGCGTCAAGGCCAACATCGAGACCCGCACGGTCAGCATGGACATGGAGGACTACATCTTCCAGGCCGAGGTGCCGACCGAGGAGTACTCCGAGATCAAGAACGGCCAGCGCAAGTCGGGCACCCGGGTGCGGATGCCCGGGTATGTGCTGGTGCGCATGGACCTGACCGACGAGAGCTGGGGCGCGGTGCGGCATACACCCGGCGTCACCGGGTTCGTGGGCAACGCCCACCAGCCGTCGCCGCTGTCGATCGACGAGGTCGTCACCATGCTCAACCCGGTCTTCGAGGAGGCGCCGGAGCAGGAGGCCGCGGGTCAGGCCGCCAGTGCCCCTGCCGCGTCGTCGACGGCAACCGCGACCGAGGCCGACTATGCCGTCGGCGAGTCGGTCACCGTGATGGAGGGCCCGTTCGAGACGCTGCCCGCCACCATCTCCGAGATCAACACCGACACCCAGAAGCTCAAGGTGCTGGTGTCCATCTTCGGCCGGGAGACCCCGGTCGAGCTGGCGTTCAACCAGGTCGCCAAGATCTAGTCCGAGCGCCGGCCCCTCGCGCCGTGCTCCGCCCGGTGCGCGAGGGTTCACACGCGGAGCGACCACCTGCCTCACGGGTATGCCGTGGGGCGTGCAACCGGGTCATCGCCCACGGCGTCGGCCCACGACAAGAAGAAGGACGAGAATGCCTCCGAAGAAGAAGGTCTCCGGCTTCATCAAGCTGCAGATCCAGGCCGGTCAGGCCACCCCCGCCCCGCCGGTCGGTCCCGCGCTGGGTCAGCACGGCGTCAACATCATGGAGTTCGTCAAGGCCTACAACGCCGCGACGGAGAACCAGCGTGGCAACGTCATCCCGGTCGAGATCACGGTCTATGAGGACCGCTCGTTCACGTTCGTCACCAAGACGCCGCCGGCCGCGGAGCTGATCAAGAAGGCCGCCGGCATCTCGAAGGGGTCCGGCGTGCCGCACAAGGAGAAGGTCGGCAAGCTCAGCAAGGACCAGATCCGTGAGATCGCCGAGCAGAAGATGGCCGACCTCAATGCGCACGACGTCGACCAGGCCGCGAAGATCATTGCCGGCACGGCGCGTTCGATGGGCGTCGACACCGAGTGACGACGGCACCGCTGGTCGAGTAGCCAAGCCCCTGGGCGAGGCAATGGGGTACCTCCCGCATGGAGCGTAGCGCGCGGGGGAGCGAGACCCGGTGAGTGGCGCTGCCAGGCCGCGTGATCTCGATACGGCCTCCGCTGGCGCTCCGGCCTACTCGGTCAGCGTAGATTTCACCCCGTGGATGGGCCCGCTTCGGCCCGCACAACCACATCTCGCAAAGGAGCAAAAATGAAGCACAGCAAGGCATACCGCAAGTCGCAGGAACTGATCGACCACTCCACGGTGTATTCACCGCTGGAGGCCGTGCGGCTCGCCAAGAAGACGGCGACGACGAAGTATGACTCGACCGTCGAGGTCGCGTTCCGGCTCGGCGTCGACCCGCGCAAGGCCGACCAGATGGTCCGCGGCACGGTCAACCTGCCCAACGGCACCGGCAAGACCGCCCGCGTGCTGGTTTTCGCCAACGGTGACAAGGCGGCGGCCGCGGAGGCCGCCGGCGCCGACTTCGTCGGGTCGGACGACC
>CAYPQR010000503.1:0-2659 GCA_964412865.1 uncultured Intrasporangiaceae bacterium | reverse complement strand
GGTCGGATCGTCAGACGCGGCGGAGCACGGCCGTCACCTTGCCGAGGATGGTGGCGTCGGTGCCGTCGATCGGGTCATAGGCCTCGTTGTGGGGCATGAGCCATACCTGCCCCTTGCTGCGCTTGAAGGTCTTGACGGTGGCCTCGTTGTCGAGCATGGCCGCCACGATGTCGCCGGAGACTGCGGTCGGCTGCTGGCGCACCACGACCCAGTCGCCGTCGCAGATGGCCGCATCGACCATCGAGTCGCCGACGACCTTGAGCAGGAAGAGGTCGCCGTCGCCGACGATCTGCTTGGGCAGCGGGAAGACGTCCTCGACGGCCTCCTCGGCCAGGATCGGGCCGCCGGCGGCGATGCGCCCCACCAGAGGGACGTATGACGGTCGCGGAGTCTCGTTGCCCAGGTCCGTCTCGTCGATGGTGGACTCCTCGGCGGCTGTCACGCTCGATCCGCCGCGGTAGCCGCGAGTGTCCTTGCCCTGACCGGGGGTGACCACTTCGAGTGCGCGGGGGCGGTTGGGGTCGCGCCGCAGATATCCCTTGCGTTCGAGCATCGACAGCTGATGTGCGACCGAGCTGGGACTCGCCAGGCCCACCTCCTCGCCGATCTCGCGCAGGCTCGGCGGGTATCCGCGACGGTCTACGGAGTCGCGGATGACCTCGAGCACCTTGCGCTGCCGGGGCGTCAGGCCCTTGCGTCGCGGCGGGGGCAGTTCGTGAATCTTCGCCATGGTCTGCGTCGTCCTTTGCGAGTCTGACCGAGGTCCTCGCGCCCTTGGTGTGCGGTCGGAATCCGGTGGTTGTCGGTGGTGGGTGCTTGTCTTTGCTGCGTGAGACCAGCTTACGAGACTCGGACACAGTTCTCAAACAGGTGTACGACCTGCGTGTCGACCCTGGCGAACGCGTGTGCTATAACTCGTACAGAGGTTCCATCGTACGTGCGTGCGATCGAGCCGGGCGGCGTCGCCGTCTCGGGCCGACCGTGCCGACATCAATCAGATGACGTGGAGGACGACATGACTGCAGTGCCCGCCTGGGGAGGCCCGGGAATGAAGGAGCCGCGCCGCCGGCACCTGCATTCGGTGCCCACCGGTGACGACGTGATGCCGCCTTCGACCCACTCGCCGGCTCGGATGCGGATCACCAGACGTGGGCGGCTGACCATCACGCTGAGCGTGCTGTGCGTGCTGCTGGTCGGCGGCTTCGCCGTCGCGCGGGCCGTGGCCGCGCCCGTCGACGACCTTCCGGCTCCCACCGTGACGGTCAAGGCGGGGGACTCGTTGTCGCAGGTGGCCCACCAGGCAATGCCCGGCCTCCCGGTGCGTGAGGCGATCGCGCGAATCCAGGTGGAAAACAAGATGAATTCGCTGCAGGTGCAGGCCGGTCAGGTCCTTCGGATCCCACGGTGAGGGCGCGATGACGGCACTCGCCGTTACCGCGTCACCAGCCGGTTCTCGGCGGTGAGGACGTGAAGTTGCTGGGTCGGGCCCGAGATGGTGAGAGTGCCGGGGATGGTGGTCCACGCTCCGTTGTCGACGCTGAAAGTGCCGCCGTAGGTGGTGCTGATGTGGGTGCGGTAGGTGCCGGCGTCCTCATAGGCGTGGGTGATGTCGCCCGTGGGGTAGGGGCCCCCGGCCGATCGGGTCGGGCCGCTGGTGGCGCCGTCACCGAAATAGAAGGTGTTGCTCTTGAACGTCGGTTTGATCCGGACGGTGTGGCCGAGCAGCGTGACGGTGTGGATCTCGCCCGGCTGATATCCCCGGTCGGGCCAGGCGATGGCGAAGTACGTCGGAATCGTGACGAGGGTGCGATTGCCGACCGGCTGGATGCTGGCGTGCGGTTTGGCGAATGGCGTCTTCCTCCACGCGTTCTTGATCATCGTCATGGTGAGCCGGGGTTTGTCATCGGTGTTCGGGACCAACGTGGCGTAGCAGGTCGTGCCGACATAGGCCCAGTCGGTGTATTCGTCGCGCGGCAGCACCTTGCGGCGGTCGATATTGACCAACGGTCCGCTGGCATCAGGCAGAGAAGTGCAGGCGCCGAAATTCGGTGCACAATCCTGCGCATTGGCTCCCGCGTTCTTACATGACGTACGTGTCCGGTATTGATACGGCACGACCTTCACGGTTTTCTTACCATGCTCAGTGACCGTCGCCTTGGTCTTCTTGGGAAGGTTCTCCGTCTGATTCCTGTTGAGACCGTTGTATGCACCGCCAGAGTTCAGACAACCGCTGATTGGACAGCCGGGTGGCGGAGTTGGTGAACCAGTCGTTAGGAGTGCAATTGCAAGGACTGAAGTAGCGATCATTTCTGCTTCGCCGTGTCATACTTTAACTGCGAGATCCTCCAGCCATCGGCGGTCCATTTCAAGAAGTACACGAACCCTATGCCCTTGATGAGCGGGTAATGCTTGACTGCGGTGCCTTTGCCGTTTACAACGTCGATTGCCATCTGGTCTACCGTCAATTCGATAACCATTCCGTCTTCACCCGCTAGGCGAGTTGCCGCCGTAATTGAAGCGGCATTCTTAGAGTTATGGGTGTGGGTTTGTTTCAGATGGAGCACATTATTTGAGAAGCTGTTGCATGCACTGCACTTCTCTAAGGCAAGTGGCTCGAGGACCCCAGGCTTTGGGTGCATCCCCGTCTCGTTGATCTTCT
>CAYPQR010000502.1:0-2669 GCA_964412865.1 uncultured Intrasporangiaceae bacterium | reverse complement strand
GCCCGATCGGCGCGGCCTCCTAGACTGCCGTCATGTATGCCGCCTACGCCGCCCGCATCAGCCCCGACGACCCGCTGAGCGCACTCGAGGTCGGCGACCTCGAGGTGCCGGCCGCCCCCGACGGATGGGTGCGGGTCACCATGCGGGCCGGAAGCCTCAATCACCATGACGTGTTTTCGTTGCGAGGGGTGGGGTTGCCGGCCGAGCGCACTCCGATGGTGCTCGGATGCGACGGCACGGGCGTCACCGACGACGGTGACGAGGTCGTGCTGCACACGGTGATCGCCAGCCCGGGATGGATGGGTGACGAAACGCTCGACCCCAAGCGAAGTCTGCTCTCGGAGAAGCACCCCGGCACGCTCGCGGAGCACGTGTGGGTGCCCGCGGGCAACCTGGTGGCCAAGCCCGCGCAGTTGAGCGCCGAGCAGGCCGCATGCGTCTCGACGAGCTGGCTCACGGCATACCGCATGCTGTTCGTGCAGGCTGGGGTGCGGCCGGGCGACACCGTCCTCGTGCAGGGCGCCGGTGGCGGGGTCGCCACTGCCGCAGTGCAACTCGGCTCGGCGGCAGGGCTGCGCATGTGGGTGACGAGCCGTGATGAGGCGAAGGGCCGTCGCGCGCTCGAACTCGGCGCCGACCGGGCATTCGCGTCGGGGGAGCGGTTGCCCGCCAAGGTGGATGCCGTGCTGGAGACCGTCGGGGCCGCGACCTGGTCGCATTCGATCAAGTCACTGCGCCCCGGTGGCACCGTCGTGATCGTCGGCGCCACCTCGGGCGACGCCCCTCCGAAGGCGGAGCTGACTCGAATCTTCTTCCAGCAGATGAGGATTCAAGGATCCACGATGGGGACGCGCCAGGAGCTCACCAGCCTGCTGAACTTCATGAGCGAGCAGCGCATCGCCCCGGTCATCGACACTGTGCGCCCGTTGTCGCAGGCGCGAGACGCGTTCGCGCAGATGGTGTCCGGCGAGCTGTTCGGCAAGCTCGTGCTCACGATGGGTGACTGATCAGCGGATGCGCTTGACCTGTGCGAGCGCGGCCTCGACGACCTCGAGCACCTCTCGACGCGTCTGCTCGCTGGTCTCACGGGCCCGTACGACGCGCCGTGCGGCGCGTCGCAGGTCGTGCAGCCTGTGCTCCACCTCGGCCTCGATGGATCCGGGAGGTGCGGCCCAACCATCGGCCGAGACCGGCCGCGCGGTGCGCCGCGCAGCCTTCGCGGCCGCCTTGAGTTCGCTTCGCAGATCTGACGATTGGCCGTGCACTCGAGACCGCACCTCTTGCGCCAGTTCGTATGCGGAGCGGTCGAGGTCTCGTTCGAGGTCGCCCAGATCCTCCGCGCGCGCCGCGACCTCGGCTCGACCCTGCTCTGTGAGCGCGTAGGTCGACTTGCGGCCGCTGCTGGTGCGCTCGACCAGTCCCTCCTCCTCGAGCTTGGCCAGCCGCGGATAGACCGTGCCGGCGCTGGGGGAGTAGAGGCCGTGGAAGCGCTCCTCGAGGTCGCGCATCACCTCGTATCCGTGCCGCGGGCCCTCGTCGAGCAGAGCCAGCAGGTAGAGGCGCAACTGGCCGTGGCCGAATACGGGGCTCATAGCAGCGGCCTCCGCGCGGCCGCCGGTTCGCGCCGTGTGCCGGTCTGCGCCTCCAGTCTGCGCTGCACCGTCAGCAGGTAGTAGCGCAAGGGGCTGTCGATCAGGTTGTACATGTCACGCCTCCTTTCCGAGGTCGATTCCTTCGCCGCGCAGCACGACCACGTCACCCGAAACCGAGTTGGCCGTGAGTTTCAAGGCGCCGTCGCCGTCGGTGAGCTGGCCGCCCTTGCGGCCGGGCTGGCCGGAGAGGTCGACCCCGTCGGCGATCACGTGACCGCTGGTGCTGTGTGCAGCAACGGCATACCCACAACCGCCCGGGATGCGGATCGTCACGTCGCCGGAGACGGAGTTGGACTTGACGTCGGCTCGGCCCTCGAGCAGATCGAGGGTGATGTCTCCGCTCACCGTGTTGAGTTTGATCGGGTCGATGCGGCTGCTGTGCACCGTCACCTCTCCGCTCACGCTGTTGGTCTTGAGCGCCCCCACGACGCCGCGCCCCTCGATGCTGCCGGTCACCGTGTTGAGACTGCACGATCCCTTGATCTCGTCGACCGTCATGTCGCCGCTGACCGTGTTGGCCTTGAGGTCGGCGTGCAGTCCGCTGATCAGCGAGCTGGCGCTGACGGTCGAGACCGACGCCGTCGCGTCGCGGGGGATCGCGATCGACACCCGCGCCGCATCCTTGCCCCGGTTGGCGGCAAGGCTCTTCAGACTCGTCCACAAAGACTCGCCGGTCTCGTTGATCTGCAGGATCTTGAGCTTGTGACCGTCCCAGGTGACCCGCAGTGGGCGGCCGATCACCTCGTGCACCTCCACCTGGGCGGTCGGCTCGTCGTGGGTGACGACGTCGACGTGACCGCCCACGACGCCGACGGTCAGTTGACCCACACGCTCACCCTCATCCCCGATGTCCAGCACCCTCGGCTCGGTGATCTCCCACTTCTCTGACATTCCGACTCCTCCGAAGTATCGCGATATATCGCGTTGATGAACTCACGATATATCGCGATACGGGTGGCGTCAACAGGAATGTCGTATGTGGCGGTGAGCGCGCCGGCCGGCCGGCATACGGCTGGG
>CAYPQR010000501.1:0-2674 GCA_964412865.1 uncultured Intrasporangiaceae bacterium | reverse complement strand
GACGCTCGCCCCCAGCCGCGGCGACCCCCACAACGAGAGATGGTTTGCCCCGTCCACGATCTCCAGCCGTGCGTGCGGTAGGCGCGCCGCCAGGCTCCTCGCCTGACTCACCGGCACGTCCGTGTCGGCCGAGCCATGCACGATGAGCGCCGGCATCGTCACATCGTCCACGGGCATCGGGCTCAGATTCGCGAACTGCTCCATGTCGAGTTCGTATCCCGCCCGGCGCAGGTCGTAGCGGGAGAATGCCTGGGCGAGGCCGGTCAGCATGCCCGACTCCTCGAATTGGCCGACGCGCGCGCCGACGTAGCCGATGAGGTTGCTCTTGAGGGCAAGGTTCTCCAGCCGCATGCCGATGCGCGTGAGCGGTGGCGCGGCCGCATACGCCGCCTCCTCGCTGTAGGAGTCGCTGAGCGCCTCGATCATCACCAGGTGCGAGCAGCGCTGCGGGTGGCGCTGTGCCATCGCGAGCGCGCACGGGCCGCCGCCGGAGATGCCGATGACGGCGGCCTGCGGCACGTCGAGGGCGTCGAGCAGCGCGGCCATCAGGTCGGCCTGCTCGTCCGGGCTGCGGCCGCTGTCGACCGGTGTGTCCAGGTATCCGGGCCGTGACGGTGCGATCACGCGACGGCCTGCCAGGCCGAGGCCGCCCGCCATGGGCGCGCCGGAGTCGAAGCCGCCCGGGCTGCCGTGCAGTATCAGCACCGGCGTGCCGTCACCCGCCTCGCCTCCTTGCGCATCAGCGCGTGCGGCACCCCGGTCCGCGCGGCCACCCGTCTGCGGGGTGGCCACCTGCACGTCACCGAGGGCGGTGTGCACGAGACGGCCCTCGCGCGCGATCCGGGCCTGCGCCGCGCGGCTCTCACGCCGGTAGTCGGCGGCGACGGCGGCCACCAGGCCTGCCGCGACGAGGGTCGCGACCGTGCTCTTGTTCATACGTCTCCCCACGCGCTGTTCCCGCTTCGTCGGCACGGCCGATCGGTCAGCGCATGGTCGACGAATTCGGCGGCCAGCCGGTGCCACACCGGCATCCGCCGCAGCATCGCGTGCCTGTCTGGGAGGGCTCTGAACGTCGCGTCGCCGCCGGCCTCGCGGATGCGCCGCACGAGATCCTGCGAGCGTCGCGGATCGGTGACCGTGTCGTCGCGGCCGTGCACGACCAGCAGCGGCGTGCCGTCGAACCTGCCGGGGTCGTAGCTTTCGGCGACCCAAGGCGCCAGTGCGACCACCGCCGACACCTGCTCGTGCCCGGCGAGCTCGAGCGCGACGCGGCCGCCCATCGAGTGGCCGACCAGGGCGACCGGCAGGCCGGGATGCCGCGCGTGCAGCTGCTCGAGCGCCCATACGGCATCGGGTATGGGCGAGGCCGCGTCACCGTTCCATCCGCGCACCGCGTAGCGCAGGAAGGCGGCACCGACGCGGCCATGGCTGCGTCGCTCGATCGCTCGGGCGATGGGCAGCATACGCACGACCGCCAGATTGCGTGCGGCCGTGGGTTGCGTGCTCACCTCGCGTCCGCCGTGCAGGACCAGCGCGAGCGCCTTCGGATCGTGGGCGCGCGGACCGCGCAGCACCGGCGACGGGTCCCCCGTCCCGGCGATCGCCCACCGGGCGGTCATTCGCGGGTCTTCGTGCGGCGAAAGTGCTGGAACGATCGACTGGCGGTCGGTCCGCGCTGCCCTTGGTAGTGCGAGCCCTTGCCCGCGCTGCCATACGGCTCCTCGGCGGGGCTGGACAGCTGGAAGAAGCACAGCTGACCGATCTTCATGCCGGGCCAGAGCTTGATCGGCAACGTCGAGACGTTGGACAGTTCGAGCGTGACGTGACCGCTGAAGCCGGGGTCGACGAAGCCGGCCGTGGCATGGGTGAGCAGGCCCAGGCGGCCGAGGCTCGACTTGCCCTCGACGCGCGCGGCGATGTCGTCGGGAAGGGTGACCTGCTCGTAGGTCGAGCCGAGCACGAACTCGCTCGGGTGCAGCACGAACGGCTCGTCGTGCTCCACCTCGATCAGCCGGGTCAGGTCGTCCTGTTCGGCGGCGGGGTCGATGAACGGGTACTTGTGGTTGTCGAAGAGCCGGAAGAATCGATCCATCCGGAAGTCGATGCTCGACGGCTGGATGAGCGAGGGGTCATACGGGTCGAGACAGACGCGTCCTGCGTCGATCTGGGCGCGGATGTCGCGGTCGGAGAGCAGCACGGCCCAAAACTACCCGCCGCGTTGACCCGACGGGGCAGGACCACTCAATCCTTGTCGAGACGCGGGCCCTTGTCCTGCGGCTCGATGCGCTTCTTGCGCAGCACGGCGTAGTAGAGGCCGAGCAGCAGCGCGCCGATGATCGCGACGGGCGTGATGGCCGCGTGGATCCAGAGCGAGCAGATGGCCAGTGCGATCGCATAGCCGATCGGTAGCGCCACATCGAGCTGGTGACGGTCCATGCCAACCCCTGGGGACTGGTGCGCCGGTTGCGCACCGTGTCGGACCATCCTAGGACGAAGGGGCGCCTTTGAGAGTAGGTCGGCGCTCGGGTTAGACTCGGCGCGCATGCTCGGCCTCTTCCGGAGCGAGCGCTGCGGGCGTAGTTCAATGGTAGAACATCAGCTTCCCAAGCTGAATACGCGAGTTCGATTCTCGTCGCCCGCTCTTCGTTGTTCCGACGCCCCTGTCGCGGGGCCT
>CAYPQR010000500.1:0-2678 GCA_964412865.1 uncultured Intrasporangiaceae bacterium | reverse complement strand
GAGGCGTATCGAGACCTGCCAGAGTGGTCCCGTTCACGCCGCTCGCGCGTCCCTCGCGTCGCGGCTAATCGGCTCCCGGCAGCAGATCCTCGCGGCCGAACATCGCGGCGGTCGCCCGCGGGGTCGGCGTGCCCGCATCGAGGTCGGCGCCGGCATCGACGAGGGCGCGCACCACGTCGTCCTCGCCCTTGAAGATCGCCCCTGCGAGCGGAGTCTGGCCGCGATCGTTCGTGCGGTTGACGTCGGCTCCGCGCTCGACCAGGGTGCGGACGGTGTCGGCCTGGCCGTGGTAGGCCGCGAGCATCAGCAACGTGTTGCCCTGGGCGTCGGCCAGATCCACGGGCACGCCCCGGTCGACGTATGCGCCGATGCGCATGCTGTCACCGCGTCGGGCGAAATCCGCGCAAGCCTGTGCGATCTCCACCAGTGGGTCGTCACCGGCGGGCTCCGCTGCGGACCTGCCCGTCACCTGATCCTGTTCCGATCTGCTCTGCGACCGCTCCTCGCCGGGTATGTCCACCGCATTCTCCTCCTCAGGCATCGGCATGCTCCCACGGTGCACCAGTGCCCCGGATCTCCTCGAACGCCAGCCACGTCCGGGTCCCCTTCACACCGGGTATGGCCTGTATCCGTTCCAGCACGAGGGTCCGCAGCGCCTGGTTGTCCGGCGCATGCGCCTGCACCAATACATCGAAATCGGACCCGAGCAGCGCGATGTTGTCGATATAGTCCAACTGCGCCAGCCGATCGGAGACCGTGCGCCAGGTGTTCTGCTCGATGGTGATGGCGATGTATGCCGTCGTCGTGAGACCGGCGCGCTCGTGCACCACCCTCGCGCTGAATCCGTCGATGATGCCTTCGCGTGTCAGCCGGTCGATCCGCGCGTAGGCGGTCGCGCGCGACAGATGCAGCCGTCCGGCGAGCGAGCGCACGGAGATCCGGGCGTCGCGCACCAGTTCGGCCAGGATCTTGCGGTCGGTGGCGTCGATCGGTTCGGCAAAACGTCCAGCCGTCGCTGCCCGACGGACCCGCTGATGAGACATCTGGTCTTGCATACGTCCATTATGACACCACTCGTCTCGGATACTCCCGTGAGATTGAGCCACCTGCCCCGGCGGACCGACAATGAGGTGATGCAGACCACACTCGCGACCGAAGACCGTGTCGCCCAGTTGCTGCCGTCCCCGACACCGGTGCAGCTGATCGACCCGACCGGCGCCGAAATGTCCCCCACGGACACCCGCCGCCCGTATGAGATGCCCGACGCGGAGCGTCTGCGAGACATCTGGCGCGCCATGGTCATCGGCCGGCGATTCGACATCCAGGCGACCGCCCTCACCAAGCAGGGACGGCTCGCGGTCTATCCGAGCTCTCGCGGACAGGAGGCCTGCCAGGTCGGCGCGACGATGTCCCTCACCGAGCGCGACTGGATGTTCCCGACCTATCGCGAGTCCATGGCGCTGATGACCCGCGGCATCGACCCGCTCGAGGTGCTCACGTCCCTGCGCGGCGACCAGCACTGCGGATACGACCCGAAGGCGCACAGGACGGCCGCAGCATGCACGCCGCTGTCGACCCAGCTCGTGCACGCCGCCGGTGCGGCATACGGCCTGAAGCGTCGCGGCACCGACGGCGTCGCCCTGGCATTCATCGGAGACGGCGCGACCAGCGAGGGCGACTTCCACGAGGCGCTCAACTTCGCCGCGGTGTTCGAGGCGCCGGCGATCTTCTTCGTGCAGAACAACAAGTACGCCATCAGCGTGCCCCTGGCGAAGCAGACCCGGGCACCGTCCCTCGCCTACAAGGGCGTGGGGTACGGCGTCGCCAGCGAGCAGATCGACGGCAACGACCCGGCGGCGGTGCTCGCCGTCATGGATGTCGCCCTGAGGCATTGTCGGGCGGGCAACGGGCCCTTCCTGATCGAGGCGCACACCTATCGCCTCGACGCACACACCAACGCCGACGACGCGACCCGCTACCGCTCGTCCGACGAGGTCAGCGCCTGGCTGGAGCGCGATCCGATCGCCCGCACCGAGGCATGGCTCAAGGCACGCGGCGCGATCAACGACGACCTTGTCGCTGCCACCAACGCCGAGGCCGAGACGCTCGCGGCCGAGGTGCGCGACCAGATGAACGCGGACGCACAGACCGACCCGATGAGCCTGTTCGACAACGTGTTCGAGCACCGGACGCCGCAGCTGGAGGATGCCAGAAGGATGCTCGCCGCCGAGATGGAGCAGGAGGACCACTCATGAGCACCATGATGGGCAAGGCCCTCAACCAGGCGCTGCGCGACAGCATGCGCGAGGACGACGACGTGCTCATGTTCGGCGAGGACGTCGGCACACTCGGCGGCGTCTTCCGCATCACCGACGGCCTGACGAAGGAGTTCGGGGACGACCGGTGCTTCGACACCCCGCTCGCCGAATCGGGCATCGTCGGATTCGCGGTCGGCATGTGCCTCACCGGGTACCGCCCCGTCGTCGAGATGCAGTTCGACGCGTTCGCCTACCCCGCCTTCGAGCAGATCACCTCCCACGTCGCCAAGATGCGCAACCGCACCGCAGGACGGGTCAACCTGCCCATGGTCATCCGTATGCCGTACGCCGGCGGCATCGGCGGCGTCGAGCACCACTGCGACTCCTCCGAGGGCTACTACGCCCACACCCCCGGCCTGA
>CAYPQR010000499.1:0-2681 GCA_964412865.1 uncultured Intrasporangiaceae bacterium | reverse complement strand
CGACGCGTCACGGCTACTGCTGGACCGGGTCGATCGCGCTCGACGCGCCGCGCGCATACCGCTGCATGGCGCACAACCAGATCCTCGATCCCTGCTTCGTGCCCTCGGGCGGTACCCACTCGTTCGCGGTATGCGTCGAGGCGCCCTGGACGAAAGGCACGAAGCTCGTGTTGAACCGGCCCCTGCCGCGCAGCGGCAACACCGGCCCGGCACGACCCGGCTGGGCGCTGAAGCTCGCGAACGGCGACCGGTGCGTGGCGATCACCGGCATGGTCCCGTTCGTGGACAACATCCCGATGAACTATCAGTGCACCGCGGGCGGCCGCGCCGGCAAGCTGCGCCACGACAGCTCCCGCTGGACCGTCGCGTATGTCGGGCCGCACGCCGCAACCCCGCACCGGGTCGTCGTCGCCACGGCGTGGGAGTAGTCCCGCCCGAGCACCGGTCGGCTCCGACGCGATCGCGAACGGAACGCGCTGCTTCCGGGCCCGAGCCGCCGCTCAGCGGCCCACGGCATACCCCTGCATTCCCCGCGGGTTCGCTCCGGCACGCAGCATGCCGTCCGGCCCCCTCGACACGGCCGACAGCCGACCGAGCGACCAGTCTTCCTGCACCGCCACGTCGTGACCCATCCGCCGCAGCGCGTCGACGGTGGACGACCCGATCCGGCCCTCGACGCGCAGGCGCCCCGGGAACGCCTCGCGCGGATAGAACGACGACGGGAAGTGGTCGGACTGCCAGGCGGGCGCGTCGATGGCCTCCTGCAGGCTCATGCCGTGGTGCACGTGGCGCAGGAAGAGTTGCAGCGACCACTGGTCCTGGCCGTCCCCGCCGGGCGTCCCGAACGCGAGGTATGGCCTGCCGTCGCGGAAGGCCATCGACGGGCTCAGGGTGGTCCGCGGCCGCTTGCCGGGCTCGAGCGACCCCGCGAGGCCCGGCTGCAGCCAAAACATCTGCGCCCTCGTCCCGAGCGCGAACCCGAGGGACGGAATAGTCGGGGACGACTGCAACCAGCCGCCGCTCGGCATTGCCGAGACCATGTTGCCCCACCGGTCGACCACGTCGATGTGGCACGTGTCCCCGCGCGTCACCCCCTCGTCGGTGACGGGAGGTCCGGCGGGCGAACTCGGCAGCTCCTTCTCGGCGCGGACCGTCGGTTCGCCCACCGACGCGTCGACGCCATGACCTGCACGGTCCAGGGCACCCCAGTCGGGCAGTCGCGGCTGGATACCGCCCGGTGATCCCGGCCGCAGAGGGCCCCGATCGGCGCGGTCACCGATCAGCGCACGCCTCTCCGCGTTGTATGCGGGCGAGAGCAACTCGGCCATCGGCACGTCGACAAACCTCGGATCGCCATAGAACGCCTCACGATCCGCATACGCCAGCTTGCCCGCCTCCGTCACGGCGTGGATGAACTCAGCGGACGACGGGCCCATCGACTCCAGGTCGATGCCGGCCAGGATGGCCAGCTGCTGCAGCATGACCGGCGCCTGACTCCACGGGCCGGCCTTGAAGACCTTGTAGACATGGCTTCCCGCCGAATAGTCCAGGCTGAGAGGCGTTTCCGTCGTAGCATGCCAGCCGGCCATGTCGTCACCCGTGAGGAGCCCGCCGTGCACGTCACCGGACGCGTCGAGCACCGCAGTGTCCGCGCAGAACCGGTCGATCTCTTGGGCGACGAACCCGGTGTAGAACCCGGACACCGCCTTGTCGATCTGCCCGTCACGGCTGTCCGTGGCCGACTCGGCGTCGCGCAGGAGCCGTTCATAGGTGTCGGCCAGCACGGTGTTGCGAAAGAGCGTGCCGGCCCTCGGAGCGCTGCCGTCCCGCAGCCACATCGCGGCCGACGTCGGCCAGTGCTCGGCAAACATGTCGGCAACCGTCTCGACGGTCGACTCGACGCGCGGAAGCACCGGGAAGCCGTCTCTCGCATACCCGATGGCATAGCTCATCACGTCGCGCAGCCGCATCGATCCATGCTCGGCCAGCAGCCGCATCCAGCCGCCGAACGCGCCGGGCACGCACGGTGCCAGCAGCCCGGTGCCTGGGATCATGGTCAGGCCGAGGTCGGCGAACGCCTCGAGGGACGCCGCCGACGGCGCCGTCCCCTGCCCGCACACGACCTGCACCTCGTCGGTTCGCGTGTCGTACGCGAGCAGGGGGACCTCGCCGCCCGGACCGTTCAGGTGGGGCTCGACGACCTGCAGCACCAGGCCCGTCGCCACCGCGGCGTCGAACGCGTTGCCGCCGCGCTCCAGCACCGACATCCCGGTGCTCGACGCCAGCCAGTGGGTCGAGGCCACCATTCCGAAGGTGCCCTCGAGTGTCGGCCTTGTCGTGAACGTCATACCTGACTCCCAAGCGTGGATCGTGCGGTCCGCAGCCGAACCGATCAGAATCCTGCCACCGGACGGTGTCGCCGGTGCGGCCGGCACGCGCCGATCAGGGGATCAGCACGATCTTGCCCCGTGTATGCCGCTCCTCCAGCTGCGCATACGCATCCCGCACCTGCGCCAGCGGATAGGTCTGCGCCACGGGCAAATCGAGCCGGCCGTCACCCAACCGCGCGACCAACTCGGCCAGCACCTCGGGGTTGGCTCCCTCGGCGTTCGCTGCGGCCTTGACGCCGTGGTCGGCGACGGCGGCATAGTCGATCACGGTGTTGATGCGATCGGCCGGCA
>CAYPQR010000498.1:0-2718 GCA_964412865.1 uncultured Intrasporangiaceae bacterium | reverse complement strand
TCACCGCCCGCCTTCCCCCGCCGCCACTGCGGCCCTGTCCAGTTCGCTTCTTCGTGGTTGTCGCGCCGTACGCTGCGAGTGTCACCGCATCCAGCGGCGTCACGTCACCATCCGGCGTCACCGGCTCCCAGCCCCAGCCGCCAGCCGTGCCGATCTTGCGCCGGCCGCCGATGGCGACGGCGGCAGTGAGTCCCGGCTGCCTCGCGTGCGTCACGACACCCTCGCGGACCTGCCGCAAGAATGCGCTGTGCGCCTCGATAGCCTCGGGGGTGCTCAGAATCTTGATGCGGCGGGCGGGGACGCCGCGCTTGCGGAGCATCGCCTGCATGTCCGCCGCGCCATCCTTGCCGTCTATGGCGATCAGGCTCACGGAGCGCCAGCGCGCCGCCAGCCAGTCGGCGAGCGCCGTGGTGCCTTGCGACATTGGAGCCGGGGCCAACGACTCCACATGCGTGTGGAACTCGGTAGCGACCGCAAGTCCGACGCAGTAGCGCGATCCATCGGCCGAGAACTTCACTCCGAAGGCACGGTTGCCATCGGTCGGCGCCTGCTCAAGGGGGATGCCGAGCGGGTCCCACACCTTCGCCAGGATGACGGGCGGCTGAATGCCGACCTCATCCCAGATGCCGTAACCCTCACGCCAGAAGTCGTCACGATCCTCGAACTGCTCCCACATGCGCTCGATCGACTCGCGATCCACTCGGTGCGGGAAGGACGGGTTCGCCTTCGCCAGCTGCTCCCAGTCGATCTCGTCCAAGTCGCGCGGCGTCGTCGGGTCGGCGCCAAGCTCGATGTACAGCGCGTTGTACCGCGGGTCTTCCCCGGCCGCTCGAGCGGCCTCGACGGCGAGCGCCTTCTTCCGGCGACCCGTGAACACCTCACCCGCATCGTCAGGGCGGGGCGGGGTGCCGATATAGAACACCAGGCCGTTAGGCGAAGCGTTCGCCGCCGGCACCATGTCAACGATCGTGCGCGTCTTGAGCCGCTGCGCCTCATCGAACACGATTAGATCAACCTTCGTGAAGCCCAGGCCGAACCCGCGCTCACGAGCGCCGAACAGGATGCGCGAACCGTTACGGAACTCGATACCCTCATCGCCGTTGCCGGTCTTGATCTGCAGCACGTGCGGAAAGATCTTCGACCGCCGCGCCATCGCCTGCATGGCTCGGAACGTCTCGTTGATCGTCTTGCCGTGGTGCGCTGTCCAGAGCGCCAGAGTGTTAGGGCGCAGCAGGCACAAGGCGATGATGATCGCACCGATGAGATAGGTCTTGCCCACCTGCCGCGGCCACGACATGTGTACGCCACCGATACCGGCCGCATACTTGCCGTTGCTGCGCTGAGCCAGGATCAGCCTGCCTGCGCCGTCCTGCCACCGGTCGAACCGGACCCCCAGGTCCACGCACTGATCCCGGACCGCATTCCAGTAGGTCTTGACTATCCCGGTCGGCTGGACCAGATGGCGCGCTACCTCAGATAGCCTCTTGGTCCCAGGCTTCGGCCTCGGTGGAGCCGTGGTCAACGTCAGCCTCCTTCGCCGCCGCCACCCTCCGGGCCTCCTCCTCGGTAATCCGGTCCGTCAGCTTCGACAGTTCGTTGCTGAACTGCGGCTTCGTGTTCTCAGACGACGACTCCAGCGACGCCGCCACGATCCGGCGCTGCGCCTTGAGGATCTCCAGAACGTCGCCCGACTCCACCGCCTCCATGAGCGTGGGCGGCTCGGGCTTCCGCTCATCAGGAGCGACGACACGTAGAGACTTGCCCATCGCACGCTCCTTCCATGCCAGGGGGAGGGGGGGAGGGGGTGTCAGGGAGAGAGCCCGCTATGCCCGGAGGGTGCGTGGGAGCCAGGCGGGCAGGGGGCACCTCCCCCACCCCTGCCTCATGCCAGGGCGCCCCAGATGTGCGACGTGGGAAACTCGTCGGCCCCGGCGTATCCTGCTGGCACGCGGCTGCCGTCGCTCTTGCTCAAATTACACTTTCGACAAAGCGGCGCGAGGTTGTCCTCGTCGTCCGTGCCGCCGAACTTGGGAGCGATGATGTGGTCCGCCTCAACCGATGCATCGGTACGCGGCGTGTCCCAGTCGAGTTCTCGTCCGCACGGATGGTGTGCACCGGTGTGATCGGTCCAGCCTGGGCAGTGCATGAGCCCATCACGCTTGGCCTTGTCGAGCACACGCTTACGGTTGCGGAGGTACTTGGTGGTGCCGGTGCGGGAGGTGGCCATCGAAAGGACCACCCCCTTCGAAGAACGTGACCCCCGGATGTCGGAGGTGGGGGGTACCCTTTCGGTCTACCTACCCAGTCGTCCAAGAATGAGAGGCACCATGTCCGCGCAACAGCCCATCCTCGAACTGACCTCGCACGTGCAAGGCAAGAATGCCCAGGTGTTCGTGTTCCCTGACCGACTGGAGTGGGTGCAGAAGGGTTCGGCTGCTGCCCGCTGGACCGCCGCAACGGTCACGCTGGGCGCGTCGCTGCTGGCCGGGAAGAAGGAAGCGCGTGAGGTGATCCCGGTTCGGATGATCACCAATGTGTCTGCTAAGCGTGACGGTCTGCGCAACAGTGCGGTGACGGTGACCAGTGCTGGCGGATCGGTCGATTTTCGCGTGTCACACTCGGAGGCTCAGCAGCTGCAGTCCACGTTGCTGCACCTGATGATGGCCTGAGGTTGTCACCCCGCCCCAGGGCCACCACACACCTGTGGGCGGGGGATGC
>CAYPQR010000497.1:0-2720 GCA_964412865.1 uncultured Intrasporangiaceae bacterium | reverse complement strand
GGGTTGCCGTGCTTGTCGAGGCTGCCCGCGGCACCCGGTTCGAGCGGGTCATACCAGGCACCGGTCGGCAGGGCGACGACCCCTTCACGAAGTCCTTGACCCACGACGGCGGCGGCGAGGCAGTGGCCGCGGGCGCTGCTCACCTCCACCACGTCGCCGTCGGTGATGCCGCGCGCCTCGGCGTCGGATAGGTGCATGGTGAGCACGGCCCGGCCACCTCGCTTGAATCTGGTGCTGTCCGCGCCCGAGTCGAGCTGACTGTGCAGCTTGCCGTCCGGCTGCGGCGATACCAGATGCAGCGGAAACCGAGCCGCAAGAGGAGATCCCAACCACTCGGCCGGCTCGAGCCAGACGGCATGCCCGGGGCAGTCGGCATACCCGAAGTCCGCCACCGTCTGGGAGAACAGCTCGATCCGGCCAGACGGTGTATGCAGCTGCTCGCCTCCCGCGCGAAGCTGGGCGAACGCGACGGGACCGTCCCACCGGTAGGGGAGTTCGTGGCCTCCCGCAGCGCAGAAGTCCTCCCAGTCGGGAAGCTCCCAGCCAAGAGCGGCGCATCGCTCGCCGCTGCGGCGATAGAGCTCGCGCACCCATTCAGTCGCCGTGCGTCCCTCGGTGAACACGGCTTCCACCCCGAGTCGTGCCGCGAGCGCCGAGAAGGTCTCATATTCGGTGCGCACACCGGCCGGGGGCTCGGTCACCTTCTCGGAGCGCGTGATCCACGGATCACCCGTGCCGATGGCGATGTCCTCGCGCTCGAGCGAGGTGGCCACCGGCACGACGATGTCTGCATGCTTCGCGGTCGCCGTCCAATACGGATCGTCGACGACGATCGTGTCGGGCCGCTGCCAGGCGCGCAGCAGTTTGCCGAGATCCTGCTGGTGGTGGAAGGGGTTGCCGCCGGCCCAATACACCAGCCGGACATCGGGATACGTGATCCTTTGTCCGTCGTAGTCGATGGTCTCGCCCGGGTGCAACAGCATGTCGCTGACGCGCGCGACCGGGATGAATGACTCGACCGGGTTGTGGCCTTGGGGAAGGCCCGCGACCGGGGAGGGCCGGTCGGTGACGTAACTGCCGTGCATCGAAGAGTAGCCGGGCCCGAACCCGCCACCCGGCCGTCCCATTGATCCGGCAAGGGCAGCCAGCGTGATGCCCGCCCAATAGGTCATCTCACCGTGATGCTGACGCTGCAGCGACCAGGTGACGGTCACCAGGGACCGCTGGTCCGCGAGTCGTCGCGCCATCCGCCGGATCCGGTCGGCGGACACCTCGCAGATCGCCGCGGCCCACTCCGGAGTCTTCGGTGTGCCGTCGGTGACACCGAGCAGGTAGTCGCGCACGACGTCGAAGCCGGTGCAGCAGCGCCGCACGAAGTCCCGGTCATACAGGTCTTCCTCGATGAGCACCTGACACATGGCGAGCATCATCGCGACGTCGGTGTTGGGCCGGATCGGCACCCAGTCGGCGTCCAGCGAGGCGCTCGTGTCGGATGCGATCGGGCTGACGACGCTGAATTCGACGCCGGCACGGGCGCATTCGTCTTGCCACGTCAGGTTGCGGTGTGCCCCGACTCCTCCCGGATTGACCTGAGTGCTGCGACGCGGCAGCCCGCCGAACGCGACGACATACGCGGTGTTCTCCGCGACATCCGACCAGCGCGGCACGCTGCGCAGGAACCAGTCGCGGTCGCCCACGATGTGCGGCAGCACGACCTCGTCGGCCGCATGGGAGTAGGCGTTGACCGAGCGGGTGTAGCCGCCGATGGTGTTGAGGAAGCGGTGCAGCTGCGACTGCGCATGATGGAACCTGCCGGCACTGCCCCAGCCGTACGAGCCGCCATAGATCGCCTGATTGCCGTGCTCGGTGCGCACACGGTCGAGTTCACCCGACAGCAGGTCGAACAACCTGTCCCAGGAGACCTCCACGAAGGGATCCCGTCCCCGCCGGTCGGTGGGCCCCGGACCGTCCTCCAGCCACCCTCGACGTATGGCGGGGCGCATGACCCGGGCGCGGCCGCGCAGGGCCCCGAGCAGATTGTCGCCGATCGGGGACGGGTCGTGGTCTTCGGCGACGGGCGCGACACCGACGATCTCGCCGTCCTGGGTGGTGACGTGATAGTTGCCCCAGTGCGTGCTCACCCGCCCGCGTGATGTGCTCATCGGCGCCGCCTCCGACTCGAGTGGACCTGACCAGGCAAGGGTCGCACACCTGCACCTGGGCCGAAATCGTGTGGACGCGGCGGGCATGAACTGTCACCGTCGCCGGACGCGGATATGCCACCAGCATCGCCCGGAGCCTGCTCGCCGCGGCATTCGACCACCTCGGGCTGCGCCGCGTCACGGCCGGGTGCTTCGCCGACAACCTGGCGTCCGGGTGCTCGAAAAGGCCGGTATGCGGCGTGAGCGGCACGGCGTCGACGACTCCTGGCACGCCGAGCTCGGCTGGGTCGCTCATCGATGTCCGAACTGGCGGCCGGCACAGTGAGCCCATTGGTGAATCTGATGGAACTGGTAACAGTCCTGAGTCTTGTGGGCGAACCATACGACGCAGATCACAACCGCGATGGCCACGAGGATCGCGATCATCGACGTCACCAGACCTGTCATCGCCGACCGGCGACCGAAACCGCTGCGCTCTGCATCCCGAAGCGCGATGGTGCTGAAGATCAGGCCGAACAGGGCGACCAGACCGCCGAATACGAATATTGAGGTCGCCAG
>CAYPQR010000496.1:0-2725 GCA_964412865.1 uncultured Intrasporangiaceae bacterium | reverse complement strand
CTGCCCGCATTCGAGCATCCGCTGTGGCTGCTGTGGGCGGTCGGCGTCGCCGTGTGCTCCTCCGTGATCCCTTATGTCTCGGACCAGCTCGCCATGGCGCGACTGCCTCGATCCACCTTCGCGCTCATGCTGGCGCTGCTGCCCGCCGCGGCCACGGTGATGGGGCTGGTGCTTCTCGCCCAGGTGCCCACCTGGCAAGACCTCGTCGGCATCGCCCTGGTCGTCGCCGGACTGCTCGTGCATCGGGACGTCGCACAGGAGCGAGCGAGCGGCCCGGCACGGCGGGCTCGGGGCGCGCGATCGGCTGCTCATCGGCGACGGTCGTGGCAGGCTGAGACCCATGGTGGTCAACGAGATCGAGACGCCGGTGGGTCTGGCGCGAGCCCACGTCGAGCGGGCCAAGGATCCGCGGGGCTCGCTGGTGGTCAGCCATGGCGCCGGCGGCGGCATCGACACCGGTGATCTGCGGGCGCTGCGGCGGCTCCGCTACGAGGGCTGGAACTACGTGCGCGTCGAGCAGCCCTGGCGCGTCGCGGGCAAGAGGGTCGCCCCGGCGCCGGCGACGCTCGACAAGGCCTGGGTGCCGATCATCGAGCGGCTGATGAGCGGACGCTGGGGCCTGACCGCGCCGCTCGTCGTGGGTGGGCGCTCGGCCGGTGCGCGGGTGGCCTGCCGCACCGCGGAGCAGGTCGGCGCCGACGGGGTGCTCGCCATGGCGTTTCCGCTGCATCCGCCGGGCAAACCCGAGAAGTCGCGGGCGTTCGAGGCCATCGGGGTGATGGATCTCGGCATACCGCTCGCCATCGTGCAGGGTGAGCGCGACCCCTTCGGCGACCCGCAGCAGGTGCGGGACGCGCTCGGAGACCGCGCCCACATCTTCGCCGCGAAGGGCACGCATACGTTCACCGGTGACCCGGCCGATGTGCTGGCGGAGGTGTCGGCCTGGCTCAACACCATCCCGGCGCGGGCCTGATCCGCGGGAATGCAGCGCGCCGCGGTCGCGTTGACATGGCTGCCGACCGATCTCGTCGAAGGAGACCCTTTGTTCGTGGCACCTTGCGCGCCGACAGGCCAGATCCCGACCGGAGCCGACGTCATTCCGCCCACCGGCTCGGAGCGCCGCCCCTCACCCGGCAAGCTAGGCTTGACGGCAATGACGAGCAACGATCGCCCCACCTCGAGGGCGCCCCAGCAGACGCTCGACGACGGCTCGGTGGATGTGGCCACGGAGACGTCCGATCAGCGGGCCGCGCGGTTCGAGCGCGACGCGATGCCCTACCTCGATCAGCTCTACAGTGCGGCGTTGCGCACCACGCGTAATCCCGCCGACGCCGAGGACCTGGTGCAGGAGACCTTCGCGAAGGCGTTCGCGGCCTTCCATCAGTACCGGCCGGGCACCAACCTCAAGGCCTGGCTCTATCGCATCCTGACCAATACCTACATCAACTCCTACCGCAAGAAGCAGCGGCAGCCTCAGCAGTCGGACAGTGCCGAGATCGAGGACTACCAGCTGGCACGCGCGGAGTCGCACACCTCGCAGGGCCTGCGCTCGGCAGAGACCGAGGCGCTCGACCACCTGCCCGACAGTGACATCAAGCGAGCCCTGCAGGAGGTGCCCGAAGACTTCCGGCTGGCGGTCTATCTCGCCGATGTCGAGGGTTTCTCCTACAAGGAGATCGCCGACATCATGGACACCCCCATCGGCACCGTCATGTCGCGGCTGCACCGCGGACGGCGTCAACTTCGCAATCTGCTGACCGACTACGCCCTTGAGCGAGGCTTCATCCGTGAGGAGGCGACGTCGTGAGCGACGCCGAAGACACGGGGTGCGAAGGTTATTTCGCACACCTCTATGAATACCTGGACGGTGAACTCAGCCCGCAGGAGTGTGCTGCCTTGAAAGAGCATCTCGAGGGGTGCCCGCCCTGCCTCGACGAATACGAGCGTGATCTGCTGCTGAAGTCGCTGATCCGCCGTTCGTGCCAGTGCGAGCAGGCGCCGCCGACGCTGCGCACGCAGATCATGACGCAGATCACCACGTTCAGCGTCACCCGCGTCGACTACACCGACGGCGGCCGGCTCGGCTGACCGTCGGGGCGCTCCGGTCGGCGCTCACGTCGCACAAGAAAAAGTGCCCCTGACCATCCGGTCAGGGGCGTCGGCTCAGGCGTTGGGCTTCTTGCCGTGGTTGGCGGCCTTGCCCTTGCGCGAGCGGCGCTTGCGGGCGCGCTTGCTCATGACAGTCTCCTAGCTGGGCTGTGAGTCCTCGATCCGAGGCGAACCGATCCAGTATCTCACAGCGCCCGACCGCGAATTTTCGGCACGGTGACGGACAATTTTTCGTGCCGCAACTGGTCGGGTGGTGACAATTCATGACACACTATGCGTGTGGCGGCCACGGGACCCGCGGTCGCGTGATCACCTGAGAGGATTGTCGTCGTGGCTGCTCTACTTGCACTGTTGTTCTCCGGAGGCTCCGGGACCATTCAGCCGGATGTCGTTGGCTGGGACCCGGGCAAAAACCACTGACGTAGTTGCCGGACGAGCAGCATCGTCAAACCTCGCGGGGTGGCTCTTCGGGCCGCTCTGCGGGGTTTTTCAATGCTGCCTGGAGCTATGTGGCGTCGCTCGCCCTGGTGCTCGCGGCGCTGGTGGCAGTCATGCTGCTGCAGCGGGTCGAGTTGCCCGACTGGCGGATCGTGCTCCTGCTCGCCGTCCTCGCGCT
>CAYPQR010000495.1:0-2729 GCA_964412865.1 uncultured Intrasporangiaceae bacterium | reverse complement strand
AGCCGCTCCTGCGGGGTCCGATACGGCCCCGCAAGAGCCCGCACACCCCGCGACAGGCGGTATACCCCGCGACGGACGAGGACGCGGCCGCCTCCCCGGCGTCACCCCTCGGCGGGCCGGAGGGTGTGCATGATCGCCGTGGCCTGCTCGTCGGTCAGGGCATGCGGCACGTTCAGAGCTCGCACGAGCACCAGCAGCGCCGGATGGGTGCCCATCGTGACGCCCACCGTGCGCACCTCGACCTTCTTGGCGTCGCAACTCTTCTTGTCGGGGTCGCCCGCCGTGGCGACGACGGTCGACTTCACGCCCGGCAGCCCCTGGATGGTCACGTTCTCGGTCTTGACCCGACCGATGGGCGCATGCGACGTGTCGTCGTCCTTCAGGCTGATCGCCTTGGCGAAGTCCCTCGCCACATCCGGCGCCTCCTGCACAGGGTCCATCGAGCCGATGCCGCGGAAACCCACGAAGGCGAGCACGGAGCTCTCGTCGGTCTTGCAGAATCCCCGTCGATAGCCCGACGCGCTGCCGACAGCGATCCGGTTGCCGCCCTTGCTGTCGGTGTAGCCGTAGATCATGTCACCCGGCTTGTACCAGTTCTTCTTCGGCACGTCGTAGACCGCCTTGGCCAGGTTGGACCGCGCCACCACGGCCGTCCAACCCGGCTGCAGCGGACGCGCGTCGAATGTCGGCGCGGCGCTCGGGTTGACCCAGGTGGCGGGGTCACTGGGCTGCGCGCTCGCCGCCGGCGTGGCAGCAGGCTTCGTGGGGGTCGCCGGCCCGGCCTCCTGCGAGCCTCCGCCCAGCTGCAGGCCGGCGACGGCGCCGACCACGGCCAGCGCCACGACGACCGCGATCAGCGAGATGATCAGGCCGCGCCGGCGCCCCGGGCCGCGAGCCACCTTGTTCGGCGAGGTCACGGCCTCGCCGGACCGCTCCTCATACCGCTCGTAGTAGCGCCGCTGCGAGTTGGACTCGTCGCGCGGCGGCATCCCCCCGTGTGGGCCGGAATTGTCGTTGCTCACCGGGCCACGATATCTAACGCGCGATGCCCGCCTGACGCTCTCTGTATGCCGCGACGTTGGCACGGTTGCCGCAGCCCGCGTCGCAATAGCGGCGAGACCGGTTGCGTGACAGATCGATGAGCACGTTGGGGCAGTCGGGAGCGGCACACCAGCTCAGACGCCTGAGCTCCTTCGCACGCACGACGTCGACCATGGCCATGGCCGCCTCGATCGCCATCCGGGTGCCGAGTGGCGCCTCCGGAGTCGTGGCGTGCAGGTGGTAGTCCCACTCGTCGTGACGCACCAGCTGCGGCACCGCGCCCGCCTCGCGCAGCAGGTCGTTGAGCAACACCACCACGGCGTCCTCGTCGGCGCCCCAGAGCGCGGCCAGCCGCTCACGGGCGGCGATGACCTCGAGACGCTCCTGCTCGTCGTGCCGACGGCTGCCGCTCCAGCGCCACCGGTCGACGAATGCGTCGAGCCCCGCCAGGTCGGCGAGCTCGTCCTGATCGCCCCGTCCGGTGTTGACCAGCGCCACGAGACTTGCGAGCGCGACATCCGTGTCATGAGTGAAAAGCATTTTGACCTCTGTCGACGTTTCTCCTACCATCGTGCCAGAAAGGACCGTACTTGACTGTTGCCCATTACATGAGTAACAGGACCGCGCGGTCCGAACTTCCCGCCGGCGAATGAGAGGTGATCGACGTGGCAATGACGGCAAGCAGCACCGCGAGGCAGGCGGCGCGGCCTACGGCCCCGGCGGCCACCGCCGTCGGCGTCGCCCTCCTGTCGGCGGCCTCCTTCGCGACCTCGGGCCCGTTCGCCAAGGCACTCCTCAACGCCGGGTGGTCTCCGTCGGCGGCCGTCACCGCGCGGATCGGCATCGCCGCGATCGTGCTGGCCTGGCCGACCGCGCGCGCACTACGAGGGCGCTGGAGCCTGCTGCGGCACCGCTGGACGACGATCGCGTTCTACGGGCTGACCGGCGTGGCCGGCTGCCAGCTCGCCTACTTCTATGCCGTGCAATACGTCTCGGTCGGAGTGGCGCTGCTGCTGGAATACCTCGCACCCGTGCTGCTCATCGGCCTGATGTGGGTCCGCACCCGCCGCTCACCCGGCCCGATGACACTGGCCGGCGCGGGCCTGTGCATGGGCGGGCTCGTGCTCGTGCTCGATGTGATGGGCGGCGTGCAGATCTCGCTCATCGGTGTCGCCTGGGGCCTCGGCGCGGCCTGCTGCCTGGCGTGCTACTTCCTGGTCGCCGCACGCACCGACGACCAGTTGCCGCCGATCGCGCTTGCCGGCGGCGGGATGGTCGTCGCCACGGTCGCGCTGGGCGTCTTCGGCCTGGTCGGGCTGACCCCGATGCATGCGACCGCGTCCGACGTCGTCCTCGCCGGGCACCACGCGCCGATGCTGTTGCCCGTGCTGTGGATCGCCGTCGTGTCGGCCGCGCTCGCATACTTCACCGGCGTCGTGAGCGCACGTATGCTCGGCGCCCGCGTCGCGTCGTTCGTGGGGCTCGCCGAGGTGCTGTTCGCCGTGCTGTTCGCGTGGCTGCTGCTCGGCCAGATGCCGCTGCCCGTCCAGTTGCTCGGCGGAGTGCTGATCGTATCCGGTGTCGTCCTGGTCAAACTCGCGCCCGATCGCCTGGCAGACTGAAGGGCATGGCAGAGCGCGAACTCACGATCGGCGTCGGCGCCGGTGGGCTCGCCACCAGCGACATGG
>CAYPQR010000494.1:0-2740 GCA_964412865.1 uncultured Intrasporangiaceae bacterium | reverse complement strand
GCAACGCCGCAGGCCGACGCGTCCGACTCGTTCTATACCTACGACGGCAGCAAGCCGCTCTCGTCGTATGACCCGGGCGACATCCTCAAGTCCCGCACGATCAGCTATCACGTGGCCGGCATCCCGACGCCCGTGCGCGCCGTGCAACTCCTCTATCGCAGCACCGACGCCCAGGGGCGCGCGGTCGCCAACGTCACCTCGGTGCTCGAGCCGGCCGACGGCAACGGCAAGGCCGTGTCCTACCAGTCGTTCTATGACTCGCTGAACCCCGCCGACAGCCCGTCCCGCTCGATCGCCGGTGACGTCACCCTCGGCGGGCTGATCAACAACGTCGAGGGCTTGTTCATCGCACCTCTGCTTCTGCAGGGTTACACCGTGGTCGTGCCCGACACCGAGGGCCAGAGCGCCGACTTCGCGGCCGGACCCGAATACGGCAAACTGACGCTCGACTCGATGCGCGCGGTGGCCCACTCGAGCAAGACCGGCCTGGACCCCGCGACCGACTTCGCGATGATCGGATATTCCGGCGGAGCGATCGCGACGAACTGGGCGGCATCCCTCGCGCCGTCCTACGCACCGGATGTGAACAAGCACCTCGTCGGGTATGCCGAGGGCGGTCTGCTCGTCGACCCGATCCACAACCTGAAATACGTGGGCGGAAGCACCGGTTGGGCGGGCATCGCTCCGATGGCCGTCGCGGGTGTGGCCCGCGCCTACGGCATCGACTTCAGCGCCTACCTGAACGACTACGGCAAGCAGGTCATGGCCAAGATGCAGGACGCCTCGATCGTCAACGTCATGTATCAATACCCCGGTCTCACATGGCAAGACATGGTGAAGCCGCGATACTCGGACCCGACCTCCATCCCCGTCTTCGTCAAGACCGTCAACAAGCTCAACCTCGGATCACGGCCAACGCCGACCATTCCCGGGTTCATCGGGCAAGGCGCCGCAGGGTGGCTCGAAGGCACGTCCGGCGACAAGCCCGGCATCGGCGCGGGCGACGGCGTCATGATCACCGGTGACGTGCGGTCTTTGGCGCGGCAGTATTGCCAAACCGGCTCCGCCGCAGTCAAATACACGCAATACAACCTCGCGAGCCACGTGATGGCCGCCGCCGTCTGGGCGCCGACCGCGCTGGGCTATCTCAACGACCGCTTCGCGGGGAAGCCAGCTCCCTCGGACTGCGGGCACATCAAGCCTGGGAATCCGCTGACACCAGCGCAAGTGAGCCGCTGACCGCGCTCGGATGCCGGTGCGCCAGGTCGTCTCGAAATCGTGACCTCCGCCCCTCGCCGCCGCCGATGCGTCGGTGTAGCGTCATGACTGTTGCGTGAAGTTTGCCCAACAGGGCGGCTGGACGGGGATGACGCAGATGGGACTGATCGAGCCACTGGCGCTGATCGTCGGCACCGTAGCGGGGGCTATGGCGCTGCCGTTCGTCATGGAGAGCATGGACCGACGACTCGAGCGTTCGGCCCAACGAGAGCGTCATCGTCGGCGTCCCGTCCGCCACACGCTGACCGGGCTGCGAGCGGTGGCCATGCGGCCCGCATACCGGCACCCGATCGCCACCGGTTCCAAGCGTCTCACCCACGCGCGCCAGGTCTGACGCGCCGCGCGGCGCCACCAGGTCGAGCACCTGTGGTGGTCTTCCACGCCTCAACGGAGCCCACACCATTCAGGTTCTCTGAAGAGTCGTCAACAAATGTTTGCTGGACGTGAATCCGGGCCGGGGTCACGATGGATGCGTGACCCTGCAGACCCGCCCCACCGAGCCACCTCGTGACCGGACCGACCCGCGCGTATGGGTCGCGGCGGCAGTCACGGTGGTCCTCTGGGCATCAGCCTTCATCGCGATCCGCGGCGCGGCGCCCTACTTCGACCCCGGCTCGATGGCGCTGCTGCGCATGGTCGTCGGAAGCCTCACGCTCGGCCTGATCGTGCTGAGGCGCGGTGTCATCTGGCCGCCTCGACGCGCGTGGCCGCTGGTGATCGGCTGGGGCGTCGCGTGGTTCTGCCTCTACAACCTGTCGCTCAACACCGCCGAGGAAGTGCTCGACGCGGGCACCTCGGCCATGATCGTCAACCTCGCGCCGCTGATCGTCGTGGCCCTGGCCGGACTCCTGCTCGCAGAGGGCTTCCCGCGGGCGCTCGTGGTCGGCGCACCCATCTCGTTCCTCGGGGTGCTGATCATCGGCGCCCAGTCGTGGAGCGGGCACGCCCCGTGGTGGGGCCTGGCGCTCGCGCTGCTCGCCGCCGTGCTGTATGCCGGGTGCACGCTGCTGCAGAAGCGGCTGCTGCGCACGACCGACGCCGCGACCCTGACGTGGCTCGGCGCGACGGCCGGGGCGATCGTCCTCCTCCCGTGGCTGGGCAAACTCCTTCCGGAGCTGCGGGCCGCGCCGCTCGAGGGCACCCTCGCAGTCGTCTACATGGGCATCTTCCCGACCGCGATCGCCTTCAGCACGTGGGCATTCGTGCTGCGGCGCCTGTCCGCCGGGCGCACCTCCGCCACCACGTATGTCGTGCCCGCTCTGGCACTCCTGCTGTCGTGGCTCGTCCTCGGCGAAACCCCCACCGTGGTCACTCTTCTCGGTGGCGCACTGTGCCTGGTCGGAGTGTTTGTGGCACAGGTCCGTTCGCGCAGAGTCGCAACGCACACGACGCTCGAGCCGCCGACCGTCGCCCAGGAGTGCCCAACCGGCCGCGAGGCATAGCGACGCCCGGCTGGTCGAGT
>CAYPQR010000493.1:0-2749 GCA_964412865.1 uncultured Intrasporangiaceae bacterium | reverse complement strand
GCCAGCGGGCGGTTGCGCTCGATCAGCGGCACGACGTCGTGCAGCGCGGCCTGCAGCATCGGCAGCACCTCGAGGTCCCATCGAGCGTCGGCGAGCGCGGCGGCGACGACGTCGCGCAGTTCGTCCTCCGAGGCGAACAGCACCTCGCGTTTGTCGGGGAAGTGACGGAAGAAGGTCCGCTCGGTGACCCCGGCCCGCGCCGCGATCTGGTCGGTGGTGGTGCCGTCGAAGCCGTGTTCGGCGAACAGTTCGAGCGCTGCCTTCTCCAGCCGCCGTCGTACGACGCGTCCATCCCGTGGCATGGCCCCACCATACCCGGATTCGTCAGTCACTGACGTAAAGCTGTATAGTCAGTGACTGACATAACGCGAATCGTCGTCACCGACGACGAACCGGATGGGAACGGAGCCTTCGATGACAGAGACGATGAGCACGGTGCGCTACCACGAATACGGCGCACCGGTGGACGTGCTGCAGCTCGAGACGACTGAGGTCCAGGACCCGGGCCCGGGCCGGATCCGAGTTGTCGTGCATGCGACGGGCCTGGCGCCCGCGGACTGGGCGCTGTGCCGCGGTCTGTTCGGCGGAGACCTGCCGCGCGGGATCGGTTGCGACGTCTCCGGGATCGTCGACGCGATCGGTGAGGGCGTCGACGATGTCGCGGTCGGTGACCCCGTGTTCGGGACCGCGGACTGGGCGCATTGCCCGTCGGCGGGAGCCTCGCAGAGAGCGATCATGGACCGCTGGTTCCCGGTCCCGGAGGGACTGGGGATGGTGGAGGCGGCGGCGCTGCCGATGGCGGTGGACACTGCGCACGCGCATCTGAGTGCGTTGGGCCTGGAGGCGGGCAAGACCGTGCTGGTCCACGGCGCGGGCACGACCATCGGCTTCGCCGCGGTGCAGATCGCGGCCCTGAGCGGCATGCGTGTCATCGCGACGGCCGGCGAGACGTTCGCGCGGCAGCTGCGCGGCTTCGGCGCCACGGTGACGTCCTACGGAGACGGCCTGGCCGCACGGGTGTTGGAGCTGAACGGCGGGCCGGTCGATGTCGCGCTCGACACCGCACCCGTCGGCGGTTCACTACCCGATCTGATCCGGATCGCGGGCGGCGATCCGAAGCGGGTGCTGACCATCTCCGACTTCGCCGCGGCCGCAGAACTCGGCGCCCGCGACACGTTCCACGAGGACATGTCGGCACGGGTCGAGGCGCTGCCCGAATACGGCCGCCTTGCCGCCGCAGGCAGGTTCACGATCCCGATCGCGCAGACCTTCTCGCTCGAAGACTGGAAGGCCGCCCTGGAGATCAGCCAGAGCGGTCACGCGCACGGCAAGCTCCTGCTCCTGCCGAATGCGCCGGCAGCGACTCGCTAAAGCCCTGCCGTTCGTAGTACGTGAGTAGGGGGTGGGATCGCTCCCGGGCGTGACGCGCTCATCGGCATTCGCTGCATAGCGTCCGCTCATGACTACGAATGACCTTCGGCCGCAAGCACGTCGCCAGGTGCACGCCTACACCGATCTCGCCCGACGGGTGAAGGCGGCGGGGCTCCTCGACCGGTCCCCGCGGCAATACGGCGCTCGCGTCCTGACGCTCGCTGCCGGATTCGCGATCGGGTTGCTCGCCCTCCTCACGCTCGGGCAGACGTGGTGGCAGTTGCTCGTCGCCGTCGGCTTCGGCGTGTTGTTCACCCAGAGCGCGTTCCTCGCGCACGACGCCGCGCACCGGCAGATCTTCGCGTCGGGCCGCAGCAATGAGTGGGCCTCACGCGTCCTGGGCAACGTCGTCGTCGGCCTGAGTTACGGCTGGTGGATGCGCAAGCATTCGCGACACCACGCCAACCCGAACAAGGTCGATGCCGACGAGGACATCCGCCCCGGAGTGCTGCTGTTCACGACCGAGGACGCCGCACGCCGGACCGGGTTTCGGGGATGGCTGACGGCGCGGCAGGGGTGGCTGTTCTTTCCGCTGCTGACGCTCGAGGGGATCAACCTGCACGTGAGCGCGATCCGCACCGTGCTCGGCGACCGGCAGCTCAGGCACCGGCGTGCCGAGGGGGCGCTGCTGGCCGTGCGTCTGCTCGGCTGGCCGGCGCTGCTGATCGCGGTGCTGGGCCCGGGCCTCGGCGCGGCATTCCTCGCGGTGCAACTGATGGTGTTCGGCGTCTACATGGGTGCGAGCTTCGCTCCGAACCACAAGGGTATGCCGCTGGTGCCGCGCGACACGAAGATCGACTTCCTCTCCCGACAAGTGTTGACATCACGCAATATTCGCGGGGGTCGGTGGGTCGACCTGCTGATGGGCGGTCTCAACCTGCAGATCGAGCATCACCTCTTCCCGAGTATGCCGAGCGGCAAGCTCCGGCGGGTCCAGCCGATCGTGCGCGCATACTGCGCGGAACACGAGATCCCCTACACCGAGGCCGGATTGCTCGAGTCCTACGCGATCGTGGTCCGGCATCTCAATCGCGTCGGACTGGGCGATCGCGACCCGTTCGCCTGCCCCTTCGTCGTCGCGCATCGTGCGGCGTGAACGGCCGAGCCGGAACTGCGATGATGGGCCGGTGGTTGATTTGGCCGGCCGTCTATCGTGCGAGGTGTAGGCATGGCACGACGAAGTGTCGAAGAGAGAGTGCGCGGTGCCGCGGCCGCAGCACTCGACGAGCAGCAATACGTGAGCGCCATCGACGTCGTCACCGCCCTCGGCTGGCTGTCCTACTCTCCGTTGAAGGCGTGGCAGCAGGGGCGAATGGAG
>CAYPQR010000492.1:0-2753 GCA_964412865.1 uncultured Intrasporangiaceae bacterium | reverse complement strand
CGTCGAAGAAGTTGGCGCATCGCGTGATCGGCCCGATTTTCTGAGCGTCGCACGTTACGTTGTCGGAGGCGGTCTTCACCGGGGTGATGGCGGGGTCGGCGGCCGCTGAGCCGTCACCTCCGCCGCCGCAGGCGGTCAGCGAGAGACAGATGGCAGAGGCAAGGGCTGCTGGGATCAGAATACGTACTCGCATGATGGGCAGACTCTTTCGAAGTGAGGGACTACGAGTGCCGTTCGGCGTTAGGGTGACTTCGAACTTCACCGGACCGTAGGTTGGCTAAACCGTATTCTGGATACATACTGACGTCAACAGTTCTTCGAAACTTCCTTCCGAGCCGAGCTCCTCACCCTCCGTCCGAGGGCCAGAAAGGATCAGATCGTGACCACCGAACAGGCATCTCGAGCCATCACCTTGACCGTGCAAGACCTGCACAAGACGTATCCCGGCGCCGACGGCGACTTCCACGCCGTGCGCGGCGTCAGCTTCACCATCGAGCCCGGCACCCTCTACTCCCTGCTCGGACCCTCCGGCTGCGGAAAAACCACCACCCTGCGCTGTATCGCGGGTCTCGAAACTTCTGACTCCGGCCTGATCCGGCTGGGAGACTCGGTGTTTTCCGACGGCAGCCGGCACTTGCCTCCCGACCGTCGCGACATCGGCATGGTCTTCCAGAACTATGCGATCTGGCCGCACCTGACGGTGTTCGAGAACGTCGCCTTCCCTCTGCGCGTCGGCAAGCACAAATACTCCAAGAGCGAGATCGGCCGACATGTTGACGAGGCGCTGGACCGGGTCGAACTGGGCCATCTGACCGACCGGCCGGCCGTGGCGATGTCCGGCGGCCAGCAGCAACGTCTCGCGCTGGCCAGGGCACTCGTGCGCAGGCCCCGACTTCTTCTGTTGGACGAGCCGCTCAGCAATTTGGATGCCAAACTTCGTGACTCCATGCGCACCGAACTCCGGCAGCTGCAACAGCACCTGGGCATCACCACACTCTATGTCACCCACGACCAGGGTGAGGCCCTGTCGATGTCGGACAGGGTCGCGGTGATGAGCGCCGGTGTCATCCAGCAGGAGGGGACGCCGCACGAGATCTATCAGGACCCGACGTGCCGCTTCGTCGCTGACTTCGTGGGCCACACCAACCTCGTCAACGCCACGGTCGTGGCCGCCGACGGCAGCGGCGACCTGCAGATCGAGGTACTGCACACCCGCATCGCGGTCTCCGGGTGCGCCGGACGTCACGCTGGTGATCAGGTGCTACTGAGCATCCGCCCCGAAAGCCTGAGCCGGCTGGAATCTCCCGGCGCCGGCGCCAACGTGGTGAGTGGCACCGTGGATCACATCGAGTTCTTCGGCGAGATGACCGAATACCACGTCACCGTGGAGGGCGACGACGGCACGCTCAGGGTGCGGTGCGGTCCGCAGCACACGCCACAGCAGGGCGACCGAGTGCACCTCGAGTTGCCGGTGAGGGCCTGCCGGGTCGTCGACGCGACCGGGGAGACATCCGCTGCCCCAGCGTGATACGCCGCGGCCCTGCGAAGAACACGGGTAAACTTTGTATCTTGGATACTTGTTATCACCGTTGAGTGTCACCTAGGATGAGGTCAGCCCAAGAGCATCGTCGGACCCCTCGGCGCGTTCGACTCCGCACGGCGAGACCCGCTGCGGGCCCCTATGGGGTCCGGCCGGACGCCCGGGCACTCTGCGCCTCACCACCTCGATGAGATGGAGAATCATCATGGATGACGTTGCAGCACGCAACAAGGAGATCGCGCTGGCCATCTGGGGCACCGACCTCGGCCGCACCCAGGACCCCGACTCGCAGGAGTTCCGCGACCACTTCGACACCTACTACACGCAGGACTACTGGAACCACGCCTCCCCCGCCGGCAAGGATCGCGGCTTCGAGAACGCCTACTACGTGCGCAAGTCGTTCCAAGAACTCTTCGAGCAGCCCCGCTTCGAGATCGACAAGGTGGCAGCAGACGGCGACCTAGTCTTCCTCGAGGGCTACTTCAGCGGGATCCATAAGCTGGGAAGCACCCTGATGGGGGTGCAGAGCACCGGCGCAAAGGTCGGCCAGGCGCAGGTGCACATCCTGCGCTTCCGTGATGGGAAGATCAGCGAACACTTCGTCGTGCGAGACGACTACGAGATGTATCGCGACCTCGTCCCGGTCGAGGCGGATGGCGGAATCATGCGATCGGTCGACACCGACAACTATCACGAGGGCCTCACCGAACACGAGGCTGCGAGGACCGCGGAGGCAAGCAAGTGACGTCGCAGCCGGCATCCGACATTGCCGTGCCGAAGGGTTGGCCGGCGGCGGGCCACTGGTCGTTCGAGGGAGGCAACAGCGAGATTGCGTTCTCCGTCAAGCACATGATGATCTCGCGAGTGCGCGGCTCATTCCGTGACTTCTCCGGGGAGATCGTGATCGCCGAGAGTCCCGCCGCGTCGCACGCCTCGGTGTCCATCGCCGCGGAGAGCATAGACACCGGAATGCCCGCCCGCGAGAAGGACCTGCGCGGCAAGGACTTCCTCGACGTTGAGACGCACCCGCACATCACGTTCACCAGCACAGAGCTCGACCAGGTCGACGGGGCCGAGTTCGACCTGCTGGGCGACCTGACGATCGCGGGGCGAACCCGACCGGTGCGCCTCACCGTCGAGTTCGCCGGTGCCGCCACAGACCCCTGGGGCCACACGAAGGCGGTGTTCTCAGCCCGCACCAAGCTGCAGCGCG
>CAYPQR010000491.1:0-2761 GCA_964412865.1 uncultured Intrasporangiaceae bacterium | reverse complement strand
GCGTTGTCCTCGAGCGTCACGACGACCCTGTGGTTGGCGACGAGGTTGAGCAGCTCGGGGGTGATCGGTGCGATCCAGCGCGGGTCGACCACCGTCACACTGATGCCGCGGGAACGCAACATCATCGACGCGCTCACGGCGGGTGCGGCCAGTGCACCGGTGGGCACCAGCAGCACATCGGAGCGGGTGGTGCGCGGCGTCAGGACGTCGAGGGTGCCGATCCTCGAGCACGCTCCGACCGGCGCAGGGCAATCTCCCTTGGGGAAGCGGATCGCCGTGGGCCCCGTCTCGTATGCGACGGCCTCGCGCAACAGATCCCTGAGACGGACGCCGTCGCGGGGCGCCGCGACCCGCATGCCGGGCACCAGGTTGAACAGCGACACATCCCAGATGCCGTGGTGAGATGGGCCGTCCGGGCCGGTGATGCCGGAGCGGTCGAGGACGAACGTGACGGGCGCGCCGTGCAGCCCGACATCCATCAGCACCTGGTCGAAGGCGCGGTTCAGAAAGGTCGAGTAGATCGCGACGACGGGGTGCATGCCCGCCGCGGCGAGCCCGGCCGCCGATGCCACGGCGTGCTGCTCGGCGATTCCGACGTCGAATGCACGATGCGGGAACCGCTCGCTGAACGGCAGCAGCCCGGTCGGACGCCTCATCGCGGCGGTGACGGCCACGATGTCCGCCCGGTCCTCGCCGATCGACACCAGTTCGCTGCCGAAGACCTTGGTCCATTTCGGGTGACCCGAGGGCGCGGCGGTGGTGGACGGGCTGACCGTGTGCATGCGATCGTCCTCGTCGCGCTCGGCCGGCTCGTAGCCCTTACCCTTCCGCGTGACGGTGTGCACCACGCACGGGCCGTGGCCGCTGCGCGCGCTGGTGAGGGCGTCGTGCAGCTGATGCAGATCGTGGCCGTCGACGGGCCCGATGTAGCGGAAACCCAGGACCTCGAACAAATTCGAGTCTGCCACGCCGGCACGCAATTTGGCCAGGTGTGCCGGGAGCGCGCCGACCGTCGGCTCGTAGGAGCGGCCGTTGTCGTTGAGGACGACGATGACGTCGCGGTCGCATCCTCCCAGGTTGTTCAGCGCCTCCCACGACATACCGCCGGTGAGTGCGCCGTCACCGACGACGGCGACGACCCAGCGCTGCTGACCGACCAGCTGACGAGCCTTCGCGACACCGTCGGCATACGCCAGAGCCGTTGACGCGTGGGAGTTCTCGATCACGTCATGATCGCTCTCACGGCGTGAGGGGTAGCCGGACAGTCCGCCGGCGGTGCGCAGCGACCCGAGGCTGTCGTGGCGCCCGGTCAGCATCTTGTGCACGTAGGCCTGATGGCCGGTGTCCCACAGGATCGTGTCGTGCGGTGAGGTGAAACATCGGTGCACGGCGATCGTCAGCTCGACGACGCCCAGGTTGGGGCCCAGGTGGCCGCCGGTGCGCCCGACCGTGTCGATCAGTTCGGATCGGATCTCCGCCGCGAGCGCGGGCAACGCCGACGCATCGAGCGCCTGCAGGTCACTCGGCCCGTTGATGCGAGGGAGCAGGGCGGACATCTCAGGCCACCGCTGCCCTGATCGTCTCGCGCAGGGACGATGTCGTGGCGACCACGGCCGTCGGCTCGTATCCGCAGTGGGCCATGCAGTTGGCGCACCTCGGATCGCGGCCGCGGCCGAAGGACTCCCAGTCGGTGTCCTCGATCAGTTCCTGGTAGGTCGAGACGTAGCCGTCGTCCAGCAGGTAGCACGGCCGTTGCCATCCCTTGAGGGAATACGACGGGATCGCCCACGGCGTGCACTCCAGGTCGAGCTTGCCCTCGAGGAAGTCCAGGAAGAGCGGGGAGTGGTTGAGCCTCCACTTCTTGCGGCGACCCTCCGCGAACGCCTTCTTGAACAGGGCCCTGGTCTCCTCGACCCCCAGGAACCCTTCCTGGTCGGGCGCCTTCCAGTAGGCGTAGCCCGGCGCGATCTGCATGTTGTCGACCTTCAACTCGTCGTTGCAGAAGTTGAGCACGTCGATGACGTCCTGCGGCGAGTCGCTGTTGAAGACCGTCGTGTTGGTCATGACCCGGAATCCGCGCTCCTTGACCAGCTTGATCGCCTCCACGGCAGCCTCGAAGCCGCCCTCGTGGCAGACCGATTCGTCGTGGCGCTTCTTCATCCCGTCGAGATGCACCATCCACGCGAAGTTGGGGTGCGGAGTGAACTTGTCGATGTGGCGCTTGAGCAGCAGCGCGTTGGTGCACAGGAAGACGATCTTGTTGCGGTCGAGGAGCTGACGCACGATCTCGTCGATCTGCGGGTGCATGAGCGGCTCGCCACCCGCCACGGAGACCATGGGCGCGCCGCACTCCTCGATCGCCCCGACGGCCTGTTCGACGGGCATCCGCTGCTTGAGCATCGCGGCCGGCTCCTGCACCTTGCCGCAGCCGGCGCAGTGCAGGTTGCAGGCGAACAGCGGTTCCAACTCGACGATCAGCGGGAACTTGTCCTTCCGCAGGACCTTCTGCTTGGCCAGGTAGCGGCCCAGCCGGATCGTTTGACGAAGTGGCATTGCCATGTCAGCTAACCTCCCGTGGAAGTGAGAACCGCACATCCTCTTGGGTGACGGTGGATTCGGTCACCGTGAGGTGACCAAGTGAGGCGATCGACCCAAGCAGGTCGTCGACGAGTCCCTGGGGTGCCGAGGCACCGGCGCTGACGCCGATGCGCCGGGCACCGTGCAGCCATTCCAGCCGCACGGCGCTCGCGTCATCGACGAG
>CAYPQR010000490.1:0-2762 GCA_964412865.1 uncultured Intrasporangiaceae bacterium | reverse complement strand
GACGATGTCGAAGACCGCCGAGCGCTTCTGCGACTGCGCCACCAGGGCCTCGATGTCCTCCGCGCTCGCGTCGGCGTCGATCTCGTAGCTGACCCGCACATTCGTGAAGCCATTGCGCACGTCCGGGTCGGCGCCCAGGATGCCGAGAATGTCCATGTCGCCCTCGATCGTGGCCTTGACCGACTTGAGCTGGATGCCGCGGTTCTGCGCGACGGCGGCGATGCCGCCCGAGAGGCAGCCGCCCAGGCCGACGAGCACGTATTCGACGGGTGTGATCGCGGCGTCGTCCTCGCCGAACGTCTCGGGGTGGTCGAGCTCGAAGGTGTGCTCGGCCTTGTGGCTCTGCTCCGCGCCGAGGCCGTAGTAGTTCTTGACGGTCGCCTTGGTGTGCGTCGCGTGCAGCCACTCGTTGGTCGCGCGCCAGACGAACTTCGCGCCCTCGGGCTCCTCCGAGAGGGCCTTGCGGGCACCGAGCAGCACCTCGGTGTGCACGCCGTTGTCTGCGGTCGGGGTGGGAGTGGTCGTCATCTCATTGTCTCCTGGTGTTGATGTGCTTCTGTGAATAATGTTGTCTTGTCGTCAGATCGAGCGGCGTCGACGAGAGGTGACCACGCCCGTCGTGAACCCGCCGTAGTGCAGTCCGCCCGCGAACCGGGCGTGTTCGATCTTGAGGCAGCGGTCCTGCACGACCTGCAGCCCCGCATCGAGCGCCGTGCGTGCCGCCTCGTCGTGTCTCAGGCCGAGCTGGAACCAGACGACCTTCGCGCCGACGGCGATCGCCTCGTCCACGACGCCCGGGATCGCGTCGTGGGCGCGGAAGATGTCGACGATGTCGGGCACCTCGGGCAGGTCGGCGAGCGACGGGTAGCACTTGAGGCCGAGCACCTCGTCGGCGCGCGGGTTGACCGGGTAGGTCGTCAACGGGGTCCGCACCAGATAGGTCGCCACGAAGTTCGAGGCACGGATCGGGTTGGGTGAGACCCCCACGAGCGCCACCGATTTGGCGTCGCGCAGGATCTGCAGCCGCTCCTGGGCCGACGCCTCGGGCACGTCGCCGGTCGCCCGGTGTGTCGCCTCGTTGGCCGGGATGATCGTCGGTGCCATCACGCCACCTCCTTGGTTGCCGTCAGGGCCTGTTCGAGGTCCCAGATGATGTCCTCGACCGACTCGATGCCGACCGAGATGCGGATCAGGTCGTTGCCGACGCCCGACGCCGCGCGCGCCTCCTCGGGGACCTGCTGGTGGGTGGTGGACGCCGGATGGATGATGAGGGTCTTGGCGTCGCCGATGTTCGCCAGGTGCGAGGCGAGTTCGGCGCTGGCGATGAACGTCTTGCACGCGTCATACCCACCCTTCAGTCCGAACGCGAACACCGCACCCGGCCCCTCGGGCAGATACTTCTTCGCCAGGGGTGTCCACGGGTTGTCGTCGAAGATCGGGAAGCTCACCCAGGCGACCTCATCGCGTTCCGCGAGGAACCTCGCGACGGTCTTGGCGTTGTCGGCGTGCCGCTGCATACGCAGGGGCAGCGTTTCGAGGCCGAGCAGCAGGAGGAACGCCGCGTGGGCCGACAGCCCGGCACCCAGGTCGCGCAAGACCTCCGAACGCGCGCGGGTGAGGAAGGCGTATTCGCGGAAGTTGTCCCAGAACGTCAGCCCGTGATAGGCGGGCGACGGCTCCGTGATCAATGGGAAGTTGCCGTTGTCGAACGGGAAGGTGCCGGCCTCGACGACCACGCCGGCGATCACCGTGCCGTGCCCGCTGATGAACTTGGTCGCGGAGTGCACGACGATGTCGGCGCCGTGCTCGATCGGTCGGCACAGATACGGAGTCGCGAAGGTCGAGTCGACGACCAGCGGGATGCCATGGGAATGGGCCAGATCCGCATACGTCGAGATGTCCAGCACATCGGCGCGCGGGTTGCCGACCGTCTCGCCGTAGAGCAGCTTCGTGTGCTCCGTGATTGCCGCCTCCACGGCGGCCGGATCGGCGAAGTCGACGAAGGTCACGTTGATGCCCATCCGCCGCAGCGTCACGTCGAACTGCGTATGGGTGCCGCCATACAACGATTGGGAGGCGACGATCTCGTCGCCGTTCTGGGCGAGGGTGAGCACGGTGACGAGCTGCGCGGCGAGCCCTGAGCCGGTTGCGACGGCACCGAGACCTCCCTCGAGCGTCGCGATCCGCTCCTCGAATGCCGCGACGGTCGGATTGCCGATGCGGCTGTAGAGGTTGCCGTAGGTCTGCAGCGCGAACAGGTCGGCCGCCTGCTGGGCATCCTCGAAGACGAACGACGACGTCTCGTAGATCGGCATCGCGCGTGCACCGGTCTCGGGGTCCGGGCGCTGCCCGGCGTGGATGGCGAGGGTGTCGAAGCCGAATTGATGATGGTCACTCATGTGCGGATCCTGTCGTGGGACGGGTGCGGGCCGTGGCGGCCGCGCGCGAACGGATGCTCAGACCCTGGCAACGGACTGCGCTACAGCGGAATTCGCGCCGAGCGCGGCGTTGTGTCGCGGTTAACGACACCGTGTCGCCAGGGGGCGACACATTCGGTCGGAGTGCATCTCACGCGCGGCGGTGGCCGGATGGTGATGTGCAGGAACGGTGATCATCACTGACCTTGAACTCCTGATCTCGTCGGGCGCTTGCGGGTCGCCACCTTCCGGCGATCCGCCCGGTCGTCACCCGGAGCACCCCACCGCACCGCGAGGGTTGCCGGCCAGCAAGCCGGGGCTTGAACACTGGCACTCATAACCGTG
>CAYPQR010000489.1:0-2774 GCA_964412865.1 uncultured Intrasporangiaceae bacterium | reverse complement strand
GCCATCCAGGCGATGATGATCGGGCCCATGTCGCGGGCGCGCGGCAGCGGGAAGCCGAGGATGCGCCGGCCCACCAGCGACAGCGCGTCGCGGGTCTGCACGAGATAGCTGGCGAAGAAGATCGTGAGCAGGATCTTGGCGATCTCGCTGGGCTGGAACGAGAACGGGCCGATGCCGATCCAGATGCGCGAGCCGAGCACGCTGCGGCCGACGAACGGCAGCAGCGGCATCATCAACAGCACGAGACCGGCGAGCGCGAACGTGAACGTGTAGCGGCGCAGCTTGCGGTGGTCCTTGATGATGAAGAGCAGCACGATCGCGACGACGACCGACAACGCGCTCCACATCAGCTGTCGCACCGCGGCCCCCTGGCCGAGACTGTCGCCGCTGGCCAGGTCGAGCCGGTGGATCATCACCAGGCCGAGTCCGTTGAGCAGGGTCGCGATCGGCAGGATGATCGGGTCGGCGTAGGGCGCGCGCCAGCGCAGCACGATGTGGAAGGCCACGACGAGCCCGGTGAAGCCGGCACCCATGGGGATGATGTCGGCCGGCAGCGTGCCCTTGATCGCCATACCGACGTTGGCGTAGGCGACCAGGACGATGGCGACGGCGAAGATCAGCAGCAGCAGTTCGGTGCCGCGTCTCGTGCGTGGGGTGACGGTGCTGACGGTGCTCACGTGTGGCAACTGCTCCCGTCCGCCTGCAGGGTGAGGCACTTGACCATCTGCATCCGCATCTCCTCGACGATGCGGATCGCGTCGGTCTTGCTGTCGGCGGTGATGCCGCCGCCGACCTCGCTGCGGTAGTAGTTGGGCAGGTCCTTGACGGCGATGTCGGAGGTGACGTTGACCGAGTGCAGCGAGATCGGGCCGAGGTTTTCCTGCACGCCCTGATAGATGGTGACCATGCCGTCGTGGGCGGCGACGTAGTACTGCCGCTGGGTCCAGGCCCAGCCGAACCACGCGCCGACGCCGACGACGGCGATGATCAGCGCGACGACGGCGAAGGGCCGGATGAGGCGAAATCGGCGCGGGCCCTCCTCGGCCAGCATGGGGCCGGTGGGCTCGTCCTCCTCCGGCGGCTCGGCGGGGGCGTTGGCCTCACGGCTGAGGGCCGCGGCCTTCTCCGCGGGGGTGCTCGGCGTGCTCGACGGTTGGTCGGGCAGCTCGAGGTCCTGGCTGGAGGCGGCGGCACCGACGACCTGCGGAGTGTGCGTCGTGTCGGCGTCGGTGCTGACCACGTCGGCCACGACGACGGTGACGTTGTCGCGGGTGGACGCCTTCAAGGCGATGGCGATGAGGGCGTCGGCGATCTCGGCGGGTGTGTCGTCGCGGCCGACGATCTCCTTGATGGTCGAGCCCGCGACATAGTCGGACAACCCGTCGCAGCAGATGAGGTAGCGGTCGCCGATCCGCGCCTCGCGCATCGACAGGTCGGGCTCGTCCTCCTCGCGGCCGGTGAGCACGCGGGCGACGAGGTTGCGCTGCGGGTGGTGCTCGGCCTCCTCCGGGGTGATGCGGCCCTCGTCGAGCAGGGCCTGCACGAACGAGTGGTCCTTGGTGATCTGGGTGAAGACGCCGTCGCGCATGAGGTAGGCGCGCGAGTCGCCGATGTGGGCCGTCGCCAGCTTGTTGCCGGAGCGCAGGAACGCGATCAGCGTCGTGCCCATGCCCTCCAGCTGCGGGTCGGAGTCCATCTCCTGACGCAGTCTGCCGTTGGCGGTGGCGACGGCCGAGCGCAGCCGTTGCAGGGCCTCGTCGGCGCCGTAGTCCTCGCCGTCGAGGTGCACCAGTTCGCTGACGACGATGGAGCTGGCGAGGTCGCCGGCCGCGTGGCCGCCCATACCGTCGGCGAGGACGAGCAGGTCGGGGCCGGCATACGCGGAGTCCTCGTTGCGCGTCTTGGATCCCAGACCGATGTCGGTGCGGGCCGCGTATCGCAGGGCGACTGACATACGTCCTACTTCCTGACTTCGAGGACCGTGCGGCCGATCCGGATGAGCGACCCCTCCTGCAGCGGCAGGTGCTGGCCGACGCGCTGGTTGCCGACGAACGTGCCGTTGGTCGACCCGAGGTCGTCGATGCACCAGGTGTCACCGTCGCGGTAGATGCGGGCGTGCCGCCCCGAGGCGAAGTCGTCGGACAGGACGAGCGTGCATTCGGGGTTGCGGCCGATCAGCACGCCGCCGTCGCTGAGGGGCACGGTGATGCCGCGCATCGAGCCGTCGACGACGGCGAGGTGGGTGGGGCCCTTGCGCAGGGCGCGCGGCTGTTTGCGGGCGGGCGCGGGCTTGTTCTTGCGGCCGCTCTGGTTGCGGGTGACGACGCGTGATCCGTAGATGTCGCCGCGCAGCACCCCGACGATGCTGAAGATGAACGCCCACAGCAGCACCAGCAGGCCCAGCCGGATGGCTGTGACCGTCAGTTCGCTCACCGATGCCCTCCTTCGTGGACATAGAGCGAAGTGCGCCCGACGGTGATGCGGTCGCCCTCGTGCAGCCGGACGTGGTCGATGCGTTCGCCGTTGACGAAGGTGCCGTTGGTCGATCCGAGGTCGCGCAGGGTCATCACCAGGTGGGGTCCGTCGTTGGTGACCCGGATCTCGCTGTGCTGCCGCGAGATGCCGGGGTCGTCGAGAATGATGTCGACGTCGTCGTCGCGGCCGATGATCGTGATCGCCCCGAAGAGCGGGTATCGGTCGCCGTCGACGTCGAGCCAGGGGCGGCGGCGCACGCGGCGTGGCGCGGCCGGGCTCGGGGTCAGCGGCTGGCCGGC
>CAYPQR010000488.1:0-2777 GCA_964412865.1 uncultured Intrasporangiaceae bacterium | reverse complement strand
ACGAGCTGCTGTCGATGCTCTCGGAGGCGCCCGACCAGAGCATGCGGATGAGCGAACTCGCGGCGCTGATCGTGCAGTCGCGCAGCCGCGTCACCCATACCGCCAACCGGCTCACCGCCCGTGGGCTGGTCACGCGCACGCCGTGCGCCGACGACCGGCGCGGCATCCTGCTCGTGCTGACCGACGAGGGTCGCTGCGCCATCGCGACCGCGGCGCGGTTGCACGTCTGGGGCGTGCGCGAGCACCTGGTGTCGCAGATGTCCCCGGAGCAGTTCCAGGCGCTGGGGGAGGCCATGGGGAAGGTGCGCAGCCACCTGCTGTGAGTGTGCCCGCACTCACGGCAGTGAGCTTCGTGTCGCGGCGCCGGACGGCGTCGTCAGGCTGCCGTAGCGATCCACCCGCTGCCAGCGCAGCCGCACACCGCTCAGCGCGGTGAACAGCGACTGGATCACGACGAGATACATCAGTTGGCGATAGACGATCTGCTGCAGCGGCAGCGCCCACAGCGGGCGTGCCGGCTCCCGGTCGAGGCGGAAGGCATACAGGCCGGTCACCAGTTGGAGCGCGAGGAACGCCAGCCAGATCAGCACCACCCGGCCGGGATCGAGGAAGACCAGACCATAGACGGCGAACACGTCGACGACCGGCGCGAGCACCGGCAGCAGGATCTGGAAGGTCAGCAGATACAGCAGACCCCGGCGGCCCAGCTTCCCGGCCGGTCCGCCCTGTATGAGCGTGTCGCGGTGCTTCCACATCGACTGGAAGGTGCCGTAGGACCAGCGGTAGCGCTGCTTCCACAGCGCCGGGACGGTCGCCGGCGCCTCCGTCCAGGCGATCGCGTCCTGCTCGTAGACGACGCGCCACCCCTGTCGGCACAGCGCCATCGTCAGGTCGGTGTCCTCGGCGAGGGTGTCGTCGCTGACGCCGCCCACCGACTCCAGCGCCGAGCGGCGGAAGGCGCCGATCGCCCCGGGCACCGTCGGCATGCACCGCGCGACGTCGAAGAGCCGCCGGTCGAGATTGAAGCCCAGCACGTATTCGATGTGCTGCCACCGACCCAGCAGGCCGCCGCGGTTCATGACCTTCGCATTGCCGGAGATCGCGCCCACGGACGGGTCGGCGAAACCCTGCACGAGCGTGTGCACGGTGTCCGGCTCGAACACCGTGTCGCCGTCGACCATCACGATCAGGTCGTGCGACGCGAACGACAGGCCGGTGTTGAGGGCCGCGGGCTTGCCCGCATTCGGCTGATGGATCAGCCGCACGCGCTCCAGGCCGCTCCATTCGATGATGCCGAGGGTGTCGTCGTTCGAGCCGTCATCGACGACGATCACCTCGACGTCGTGGTGCGAGGCGGCGATGGAGCGCACGGCGGCCTCGATGCCGGCCTCCTCGTTGTATGCGGGCACGATCACCGAGACGGGCTCGGTCACCTCGGTCCGTGGACGCCGCCGCACGGTGCGCCGGTGTCGCAGGGCGGCGCCGACCACCATGACGGCCCGCAGCAGATGAAGCACCCCGGCGACGACCAGCAGCCAGTCGATGGCACGCACGACCCATTCGCTCAGGTGCACGCCCCACAGCACCGCCTTGCCGAGGATGCGGTCGGTGATCGGCGCCGGGGTCACCGCCTCCTCGGCGCCGACTGCCCGGCTCACCGTCTCGAACCGGTAGCCGCGGTCCTTCAGCTCGGGGATGAGCCGATCGAGTGCGGCCACCGTCTCGGCGCGGTTGCCTCCCGCGTCGTGCATCAGCAACACCTCTCCGCTGCCGCCGCGCGGTGTGGAGTTGTGCACGATCGTGCCCACTCCCGGGTTGCTCCAGTCGTCGCTGTCCCTGGTGCTGAGCACGGTCAGGTATCCGTCGCCCGCGGCACCGCGAATGACCTGCCACATCGCGTCGTCCACGGCGTCGTCGGTCGAGCTGTAGGGCGGTCGCAGCAGGAAGCTGCGCCGTCCCGTCACCGCTGAGATCCCCAGCTGGGTCTCCCGCAGTTCGAGACGCTGCTGCCATCGAGGCAACGTGCCGAGGTCGGCGTGGGTCAGCGAATGGATGCCGATCTGATGGCCGCCGGCGTGCACCGCACGCACCAGTTCGGGGTGGTCGATCGCCCGGGAGCCGACCATGAAGAAGGTCGCATGCACGTGGTGACGGCGCAGGACGCGCAGGATCTGCGGCGTCCACCGCGGGTCGGGCCCGTCGTCGAAGGTCAGGGCAACGACGTGGTCCGGCGGGCCGGCGGTCCTCGGCGCGGTCGAGCCGGCATCGATGACGGGTCCGCCGTGCTCGACGCCGCGCGGCACCTGCCCGGAGGCACCGACCTGGTGCGCCGCGTCGTGCGTCACACCGTTCGCGTGATGGGTGTAGCCCTGGACCATCAGGGCCAGGGCGAGGGCCACGAGCAGCGTCCCGAGCGCCACCCAGTGGATGCGCGGACGGACCGCGCTCGCGGCCGATCGGCTGCGAGCAGGCATCAAGGGGCCGGCAGCCAGGTGGGGAAGGTGGGCAGGCCCGGTGAGGCCGGGGAGGAGGGGGTGCCGGTCGGCGGTGTCGTGCCCGGCGACCGCGGCGCATTCGTCGACGTCGGCATCGTCCGCGGCGTCCGGGAGGATGTCGGCGCCGGCGAGGTGGTCGCCTTGCCGGTCGGCGACGTCGGCCCGGTCTTGCTCGTCGGCTCCTTCGGGGTGGCCGTCTCGTCCGGCGACGGGGTCTCATCGGTCGTCGGTGTCGAGGTCGCGCTCCGCAGCATCGGTGTGCGCTCCCGCGGCGCGGGTGAC
>CAYPQR010000487.1:0-2778 GCA_964412865.1 uncultured Intrasporangiaceae bacterium | reverse complement strand
ACGTTGCCGCAGCACAGCGAGACGTCGAACGGCACCGCGTGCTTGTAGCGCCACAGCTGCTTGCCGGTCTTGGCGTCGAGCGCCCAGAACCAGCCGTCCCAGCCGGTGACATACATGACACCGTCCACGACGAGCGGGCTCGCCTCGAACGCGTAGGTCGATGCGCCGGCGATCTGCCCGGACATGCCCGCCTGGAACATCCAGACGGGGCCGATCCTGCTCACGTTGTCGGCGTTGATCTGGTCCAGCGGGCTGTAGCGCTGCCCGTCGTATGCGCCGTAATAGGTGAGCCAGTTGTGTGGCTCCGAGCGTGCGTCGAGGATGCGGTCGTAGTCGACGTCGTTCGTCACCGCGGGGGCGGTGCCGGATGCGCCGCTCAGCGTGCCGTAGTCGATCGCCTCTCCGGCATCGATGTATTCAACAGTCATCGGTCCGATCCCTCTCTACGGTCGCGGCTGGTCGGGACGGTCGAGGCGGGCCTCCGGAGGGACCTCGCCCTGGACGACGATGGTGGCGGTGAGGCCACGGCCCTCGTCGTTGCCGGTCGGCGATCCATACCAGTAGTAGCCAGGACCGTCGAGATCAAGCACCGCCCGGCCTCTCGAATGGTTGAGCAGCCAGAGGAACTTCTGGTCGCCGTTGCTCGGCAGCAGGCACGCGTGGGTGTTCTTGTCGTCGTTGATGACGGTCAGGTGGAGCGTGCCGCCGTGCGGCAGCACCAGGATCCCGGGGTCCCACGCGATGGCGTCCTCCTTGATCCGGATCGTCGCCTCCATCGTGCCGTCATCGCGTTCGGCCGCCTCGCCGACGGAGCCGGTCCCGAGCACCTGACCGATGGATGCCTTGTTCTGTGCGTCCAAGCCGAGGTCACTCAGTTGCGTCGCGCGGTTTTGAGCCATCGTCATGGACTTCACCTCCTCGAGGGATGGATGTGGTGGCGAACTGCGGGGTGTCGTCGAATCTGATTGATCACCGGCGTTCCAATGCATGGCTCATCGGTCAGTCCGCTCATCTGGGCGCCTGATTCGAGCCGTCGATGAGGATGGACGCTATGCCCGCCCGGTCCCCCTGACCAGGTGTGACCGCCGGAGGCACACACCGAGCCGTTCATCCGCCGCAACGTGCCGCTCGTCCGTGGTTCACACGCCGAGGGCGAGACGCACGGCGTGCGTGTTGCGTCGCGACACCGGCACCGTCGTGCGATCGCGATCGTCCATGACGAGCATGAGTTCACCCCTGCGGTGGCGCTCGACCTCGCGGACGCGGCCCAGGTTCACGATGTATTGACGATGCACCCGCAGGAAGCCGGCGTCGGCCAGTTCGGCGTCCAGCCTGTCGAGGCCGGACGAGGCGGCCCGCAACCTGCCCTCGTCGGTCGTGAGCCAGACGTCGTTTCCGTCGGATTCGGCGACCGCGACCTCGGGAAACCTGAGGAGCACGATCCGGTCGTCGTGAACCGCCATGACGCGTTCGGGCACGGCCGGCGGATGCGGGGTCGCCTCGGCCCGGGGCATCGGGCGACCGTCTGCGACACCGAAGTAGATCAGGTGTCCGACCAGGTTTCCCGACAGGAACACCGGGCGGATCGCGATCGGGGACGGCTCGTCGGTGAGGTTGGTGAAGATCTGCGTGGAGCCGGTCCATTCGGGGTTCTGGCCCGCCTGCCTGGTGGCGTATGCCGCGGCGTGAATCAGCGCCGGAAGCTGCGGCAGCCAGCGGACCGCGGGGTCGACGGCGGGAATGTTGCTCGGAACGCCCAGGAGGACTGCGGCCTCGTCATCGGCGATCACGATCTTGCCGGCGGTGTCGACGGCGACCGAGGGTCCGGCCGACCCCGTCCGGCCCTGGTGGTATGCCGCGACCAGTTCGGCCCCGCCGTCGCGGGCGTGCACGCGCAGCCTGCTCTGCGCGTCGGCCGCGGCATTGCGCAACCACGAGCGTGCCGCCGCCGGCAGGTCGCCCCGCCACGTCGAGATGTTGAGCGCCGCGATGGGCTTCTTGCTGACGACGTCGCGCACGGCGACGCCCGCACAGGTCCAGTCGTGGAAGATCCTGCACCAGTGCTCTTCTCGACGGACCGTCACGACCGTATTCTGGCTGCCGAGCGCCGTGCCCATGCCGTTCGTGCCGACGGCACTCTCCGACCAGCAATACCAGGGCGCGAGGCCGGCCTCGGCGGCGATCGACCGGGTGGCCGTGTCGCCCCATTCGGCCAGGATCCGGCCGCCGGCGTCGGCGACCGTCACGATGGCTCCGACGTTGGCGACCTCGTGCGCCATGATGGCCGCACGGAAGCCCAGCTCGGTGAACACCACGTCGTGCTCGAGCGGATGGGCCGCCTGGGTGGCGGCCACCGGCGCCGCGGGCAGGAAGGGGTCGACGTGATATCGGTCGCGACATCGTTGCCAGGAGATCGCCACCTCCGGCCGCACGCCGCGGATGTCATCCTCACCGTGGACGAAACGTTCCCACGCGCCATACACCTCGCCGTGTGCCGGTGTGTCGTGAGTCATCGGCCGGAGTCGCTCGACGCCTGGCATCTGTGGCCGCCCTTCGATCTGCTCGCCACGCGCGACGACCGGTCCGGTTCCACTGCGAGTCCGCTGGATTCCCGGTGACGGACGGCTGTGCTCATCCTGGATGCCCGGGCTCCTGGAGACATCCACCGATCGGCTCGTGTGGCGACGCGTTCATCCCACGCTGGCACACCCACCACGCCACCGCAAGGGACGACGAGAGATCGGCCCGACCTCCGCGACCACTCGGGTGACCCAGTTG
>CAYPQR010000486.1:0-2780 GCA_964412865.1 uncultured Intrasporangiaceae bacterium | reverse complement strand
GACGTCGCGCTTGAACCGCTCGGCCATGTCCCAGACATAGAACGGTATGCCGATCCGGTCGGCGACGCGCCGCGCGTCACCGGCGTCCTCGATGGTGCAGCACCCGCGCGCCGACTCGCGCAGTGTGGCCGCCGACTGCGACAGCGCGAGGTGGACGCCGACGACGTCGTGGCCGGCATCGACCATGCGGGCGGCGGCGACGGCGGAGTCGACCCCTCCGCTCATGGCTGCGACGACCCTCATACTCGCCCCTCCCCTGTCGCGTCGTGGGCCCGGCGGGCGCGCTCCACGGCCCCGGGCAGGGCCTCGAGGAACGCCGTCACGTCGGCATCGGTGGATGTATGGCCGAGGGTCAGTCGCAGCGCGCCGCGCGCCTCCTCCTCGGGGATGCCCATGGCGAGCAGCACGTGGCTCGGCCGGGGCACGCCGGCCTGGCAGGCGGAGCCGGTCGAGCAGGCGATGCCCGCGGCGTCCAGCAGGTAGAGCAGCGAGTCGCCGTCGCAGCCGGGCACCCGCAGGTGCGCGTTGCCGGCGAGGCGACCCTCGACGTCGCCGACCTGATGGGGCCCGCTGACGCGCACGTCGAAGCCGAGGTCCTTGGCGCCCTGGATCAGCTTGTCGCGCAGACACGCGAGGCGCTCCTGCTCCCCCACCAGATCCGCGGTGGCCTCGGCCGCGGCGACCGCGAGCCCGCGGATGGCGGGGACGACGAGTGTGCCGCTGCGCAGCGACCGCTCCTGGCCCCCGCCGTGAGTGAGTGGCACCAGGTCGACGTCTCGCCGGGCCAGCAGCGCACCGACCCCTTGCGGGCCGCCGAACTTGTGGCCGCTCAACGCGAGCAGGTCGGCCCCGCTGGCCGCGAAGTCGACCGGCACCTGCCCCACCGCCTGCACCGCGTCGGTGTGGAACGGCACGCCGTATTCGTGCGCGACGTCGGCGATCCGGCGCACCGGGGCGATGGTGCCCACCTCGTTGTTGGCCCACATGACGCTGACGACGGCGACCGAGTCGGGGTCCTCCTCGATCAGTGCGCGCACCCGCTCCGGATCCGGGCGGCCCGTCCCGTCGACCTCGACCCAGCTGATCCGGGCGCCCTCCTGCGTCACGAGATATTCGACGCAGTCGAGGACGGCGTGGTGCTCGGTGGCGCCGACGATCAGACGATTGCGGGCGGGATCCTTGCGGCTGCGCGCCCAGAAGCTGCCCTTGAGCGCCATGTTGTCGGATTCTGTGCCGCCCGACGTGAAGATGACCTCCGACGGCCGGGCGCCGAGTGCACCGGCAATCTGTTCGCGCGACTCCTCCACGACACGTCGTGCCGACCGCCCTGCGGCGTGCAGCGACGACGCGTTGCCGACCGACGCCATCTGTTCACCGACGGCGTCGATGACGCTCGGTAGGGTCGGGCTGGTCGCCGCGTGGTCGAGGTAGGTCATTTCGGGCACCCCATGATTTTACGGTCGACCGGTTGCGGACTGTCGTCGCGGGTTTGCCAGACTGTCCTGGGCCCCAGCGGCCCGCATCACACGGACACGCAGGAGGATGCATGAAGGCTGTCGCTCGAGCCGGCCTGGCCATGGGCGCAGTCGCCGTCGTCGCGCTGAGCGGCTGTCAGGCGGACAGCTTCGCCGGCGGTCAGTCCCCGACCACGAGCAGCCCGCCCGCAACCTGTTCGACGGATCCCGGCCCCACCTTCAAGGGCACGCGGACCGCCTTCGAGGCCCCGGCCAGCGTGGAGGCGAGACAGGCCGTGTCCGCCCAGATCAGCACCCCCACGCTGACGAAGTATCCGTCGGGCAAGGAGGGCTACCAGGTCGCCAAGGTGCACCTCGGTGCGCAGGTGCGCACGAACGGCGTGTTCGCGATCAGCCCGAAATCGATCGTGCTCGCCGACGCCAAGGGCAACGCCTGCGCCCGACCCGCCACCGATCCCCTGCCGGGCGCGTTCCCGGTGCTGCGCGTCGACGAGAAGCATCCCGACGCGGGCGATGTCGGCTTCCTCGTCCCCAAGGGCGCCGACCTGTCGAAGTATTCGGTGTTCTTCCTCGACAAGCCGGGCGCGTCAAGGGCATCCGCCCAGTGGTCGAAGGACGGCAAGACCCCGCGGCTTCCGGTCGAGAACACCTGTTCCGGTGGCAAGTCGACGTATTCGACGAAGAATGCGCAGCACAACACGTTCGAGGACAGCCAGACCTTCGGCGATGACACGGTCTCGCTCAAGATCACGGTGCATACGCCGAAGAAGCGCACGCTGAAGCCGAGCAAGAACCAGCCCAACGACGTCGACGGCATCGCGGTGCATGTCACGGGCACCGCGAAAGGTGCGCTGGGATTCATCGGCCGCAAGCAGTTCCGCCTGGTCGACGGCTCCGGGCATCTGTGCGAGTTCAACCCGCTGGGCAGCACCGGCGAGACACTCTCCAGCGCGCTGATCAAACCGGACAGGACCCGCAAGTTCACGCTGATCTTCTGGATGCCGCGCGGCGCGGACATCAAGGACTGGACGATGCTCTACTTCTCCGACCCGAAGAGCAAGAAGGTCACCGCCTACTGGACGATGCCGAAGAAGAAATAGCCCAGGGCCACCCCGGGCTGGTCGAGTAGCCGAGCGCCCAGCGCGAGCAATGGGGGCACCTCCCGCACAGAGCGAAGCGCGCGGGGGAGCGAGACCTCGCACGGTGCGTTGCCAAGCCGATTGGCAACGCCCGCTCCGAGGTCTCGATACGCCTCGCCTAGCGGCTCGGCTACTCGACCAGCTGGGGTGACTCAGGCCTTCTTGG
>CAYPQR010000485.1:0-2783 GCA_964412865.1 uncultured Intrasporangiaceae bacterium | reverse complement strand
CCGGCCTGATCCGCCGTGTCGCGCAGGCGAGCGGCGCGATCGTGCTGCACGAGGCCGCGGACCAGCCGTTGCCGAAGGTGACGCTCCCGGACTCGGGCGAGCTGCTGCTCGTGGTCGGCCCGGAGGGCGGCATCACCGATCAGGAGCTCGATGGGCTGCTCGAGACGGGAGCCCAGGCGGCACGGATGGGCTCGACGGTGCTGCGGTCCTCCAGCGCCGGCCCGGCCGCGTTGGCAGTGCTGCTCGCGCGCAGCCGCTGGTAGCAACGGCGCCCTGTAGGCCGTCGTTCGACAGGGATGGTGCGTCCTTGTGGGAGCGTGACCGCCGCACTGCCGGTCAGCATTCGCTGTGTGTGATGGCGGTGGCCGCGCGGATCAGGGCAATGACCGAGTCGCGGTGGTCACTTTCCCGTCGGGCGATCACGATGCGGCTTGGTCTCGTGTCCTCGACAGTGACGCAAGCGATGCCGGGCGGTGTCGGCATGACGAGCGATCGTGGAAGCACGGCGACGGCCCGCCCGATGCGCACCAGTGCCGCGAGCTCTGCGACGTCACCGATCCGCAAGTCGTCATTGGGTTCGGCTCCTCCGGTCGGCTGGTCGAGACTGTCCGGTGGGACACCTCGCCATCGTGGAAAGGGCTCGCCGGTGAGCTCTTCCAAGCTGATCGCTGTGCGGGATGCCAAGTGATGGGTGTCGGGAAGCACAGCCACGCGGTCCTCGGTGTGGAGAGTCTTCACCGCGAGGCCCGTGAGGTCGTCGAACGGCGCATAGAGCAGCCCGACGTCGGCGAGTCCCCGCAGTAGGTATTCGCTGCGGTCGGTGCTGCCGCTGAAGAGTATGTCGACCTGACGGGCATGGGGCTGCTGCGCGTAGGCCGTGAGGATCCCGGAGAGCAGATCGGCGTCCCCACCGGGCTTCATGACCAGACGAAGGGGCTGGTTGTGCCCCACCCGCTGGGCGGCCTGCACCGCGATGGTCATCGCGCTGAGAGCGTGTCGGCCGTGCTCGAGGAGGGCAGCGCCCGAGGGGGTGAGGGTGACGCTGCGGCTGCTGCGCCGAAGGAGTTGCACCTTCAGCCTGGATTCCATCCGCCGAATGGTCTTCGACAGCGCCGGCTGGGCGATGGAAAGCCTGTCGGCAGCACGACCGAAGTGGAGCTCCTCAGCGACCGCGATGAAGTATCGAAGTTCGCGAGTCTCGAGATGATCCATTCCTTAAAGCTATCACTCATGAGTCAACGTGTATTGGACATGCAACGGGAAAGGGTTCTGTAATTGCCTGCATGATCAGTCACACTATGCTTGTCTCATTCCAGGACGGGATCCCTGAGCATGACCTCGATCAGTTCCTCTCTGATATCGAATCCACGATGAGTGCCACCGGCGTCGTGGAGGCGTTCACGGCTCAGCGCCACATCAGCACCCCTGGTGAGGACGCGATTCCTGCCTTCATCGCTACCGCCGTTCTGCAGTTTCGGGTCGCCGACCGGGATGCGTTGGCCGCCCTGCTGTCCGCGCCAGGTGCGGGCGACATCATCCGCACCTGGCAGGCGCGTCGCCCCTACAAGGTCGCGTGGGTGAACCACGAGGTGTCGGCATGACCGACTTCTACGGCAAGTCCGGGCTGGTCACAGGAGCCGGCAGCGGGATCGGTCGCGCGATCGCGCTGGAACTTGCGCATCGTGGGGCGGCGGTGGCGGTTCTGGACGTGGACGAGGTGGCGGCCGTGAAAACCGCCGAGATCATCACCGCAGCCGGCGGCAGAGCCCTTCCTCTCAAATCCGATATCTCTGATGAGGATTCTGTGCGCGAGGCGATTGCGACGACGGTGGATGCCCACGGCGATCTGCATGTGGCGGTCAACAACGCCGCCATACCCTCGACCGGCCAAGACCTCGCCGCCATGACGGCCGCGGCATGGGAGCGCGTGATCGCGGTGAACCTCACCGGGACCTTCTTCTCGATGAAGTACGAGATCCCCCGAATGCGCAGCGCCGGCGGGGGCGCGATCGTGAATGTCGCCTCCAATGGCGGCCTGTATGCCATCGAGCATGCCCCGGCATACGTGGCCGGCAAGCACGGCGTCGTCGGCCTCACCAAGGCCGCCGCCGTCGACTACGCCCGAGAAGGAATTCGCATCAACGCCGTCGCGCCGGCGCTCACCCGCACGGCGATGTTCGACAAGGTCGCCGCCGGCACGGACATGACGGTCCGGGAGGAGGCGATCACGCCCCTGGGCCGCCTCGCGACACCCGATGAAGTCGCCAAGGCCGCGGTATGGCTGTGCTCCAGCGGATCGTCATACGTCACCGGGACGACGCTCTCGGTGGATGGCGGACGCCGTGCGTAGCCGTAGTCGCGCAACCCACGGCTCCCACGAGACAGGGACCATGTCCGCTGAGCGATTCATCGCCGTCGAGGAGCACATCGCGACCGAGCAATTCCTCGATATGGCTCACTCCCTTGATGTCTTCCCGGGAGACCGGGCCGAAATCCAGTTGATGCGCACCGTCGAATCGACCGGTTCGATGCGCGTCGCGCTCGCCGATATCGACGGGCGCCTGGCGATGATGGATGCGGTGGGACAGTCCATGGCGGTGCTCAGCATCAATCCGCCAGGTGTCCAGCCGTACCTGGCTATGTCGGTGAATCTCGACGTCGCTTGTCGATGAATTCTGACGTCACTCTGCTCCGGGGCGGCAGGGTGTGCGCACCTGCATGATTATGCGGTCAAACCAGTGAGCATGCGCACCTCGACGGAAACGATCATCCGATTGACGCCC
>CAYPQR010000484.1:0-2790 GCA_964412865.1 uncultured Intrasporangiaceae bacterium | reverse complement strand
CACCCGGGTCGGGGCGCTCGACCGCGGCCAGGGCGTTCGCGGCGGCGCTGGAGTGCGCGCAGGGCGGCTGCGGCGAATGCCGTGAGTGCCGCACGGTCTTCGACGGAAGTCACGCCGACGTGACCGTCATGGCCACCGAGGGTCTGTCGATCCAGGTGCGCGACGCGCGCGAACTCGCGCAGCTGGCGCAGCACCGGCCGTCGGTCGGGGCGTGGCGGGTGATCATCGTCGAGGATGCCGACCGGCTGACCGAGCGGGCCGCCGACGCCCTGCTCAAGTCGCTCGAGGAGCCGGTGCCGCGCACGGTGTGGCTGCTGTGCGCGCCGTCCCTCGAGGACGTGATCGTCACGATCCGCAGCCGGTCGCGACACGTGCGGCTGCGGGTGCCGGCGGTGCGGGACGTCGCCGATCTGCTGACCCGTCGCGACGGCATCGACCCGCAGATGGCCCTGCATGCGGCGCGGGCCGCTCAGTCGCACGTCGGGCTCGCGCGCCGCCTTGCGCGTGACGAGGACGCGCGGCGGCGACGGCATACGACGCTCGGCCTGGCCGGCAGCATCCACGGGCTCGGCGACGCGATGAAGGCGGCGGCCGAACTGGCCTCCCTCGCCGGCGAGGAGTCGAGTGCGTCGAGCGCCGAACGGGACGAACGAGAGAAGCAGCGCCTGCTCGAGCAGCTGGGCGCCGACCCGGCGGCGCGCACCCAGCCGCCGCACGTGCGGTCGGCGCTGTCGGCGCTGGCCAAGGAGCAGAAGACGCGGGCGACACGGTTCGGCCGCGACGTCATCGATCGTTCGCTGGTCGACCTGCTCTCGATCTACCGCGACGCGATGGTGGTGCAGATGGGCTCGCCGGTCGAGCTCGTCAACAGTGACATGGTCGCCGAGGTGGAGGGGCTCAGCCGAGCCCTGCGCGCCGAGCAACTGCTCGGCGCCATGGACGCGATCGGCACGGCCAGGGAGCGCATCGGCGCCAATGTGCCGCCATTGCTCGCGCTGGAGGCCATGGCGATCTCGCTACAACTGCCCAAGTGAGCCGGATTCGTCGCCTGTCAGGGCGATGACGTACCGTTCCAGCATGATGGTGAGGAGCGTTCCGGCATGATCGCGAGGACCCGACGCACGGCATACGGTGCCGCCGTGGGGGCATTGGCCATCGGTATGGCGGTCGCCGGCTGCAACGGCGGGTCCGAGTCGTCCGCGAGCACTCCCACCGCGCATCAGACCGCCACGAGCGACGGGTCGACCGCCTCAGGGGGCAGCGCATCGGCCGGCTCGCTCGCGAAGTTCTATGACCAGGATCTCGACTGGCACGACTGCGACAACGTCAAGTGCGCCAAGCTGACCGTGCCGGTCGACTATTCCAAGCCGGGTGGCGCGACGATCCAGCTGGCCGTCGACAAGGTGCCGGCGAAGGGCCAGTCGCAGGGTGCGCTGGTCGTCAACCCGGGTGGGCCCGGCGGCTCCGGCTACGACTATGCCGCGGCCGCCGACCAGATCGTGACGCCGCAGATCCGCGAGCACTTCGACGTGGTGGGTTTCGATCCGCGGGGTGTGCAGCGGTCGGCGCCGATCACCTGCCTGGGTGACGCGGCGCTCGACAAGTATCTCGGCGCCGACCCCACACCCGACGACAAGGCGGAGGAGCGGACCGCACTGTCCAATGCGAAGAAGTTCGCGAAGGCGTGTGAGCAGAATGCGGGCCCGCTGCTCGGGCACGTGTCGACGGTCGACGTCGCCAAGGACATGGACATCCTGCGTGCGGCCCTCGGGCAGAAGAAGCTCGACTACCTCGGCAAGTCATACGGCACCTATATCGGCTCGATCTATGCGGGGCTGTTCCCCAAGAAGGTCGGGCGTTTCGTGCTCGACGGCGTCGTGCCGCCCGACATCACGACCGTGGAGATGAACGAGGGCCAGGCCGAGGGGTTCGAGCGGGCGACCAGGGCCTACGTCAAGCACTGTGTCGCACAGGGCAACTGCCCGCTGGGCGACTCCGAGGCGGCCGGCATGGCCAAGATCCGTGCGTTCCTGAAGAAGGTCGATCAGCACCCGCTGCCGGTGTCCGGCGAGGGCGACGTCAAGAAGCTCACCGAGGGCTGGGCGTCGATGGGGATCGCCGAAGCGATGTATTCGAAGCAGTCGTGGCCGGTGCTGACCAGCGCCTTCCAGGAGGCGTTCCGGGGCAACGGCGACGCGCTGATGACCCTCGCCGACTCCTATGCGGAGCGCAGCTCCGACGGCACCTACACCGGCAACATCATGCAGGTGATCAACGCGGTCAGCTGTCTCGACCGGCCTGCGCCGTCCGGTCTGGCCGCGTATCAGGCCGACGACAAGAAGATCTCGAAGGTCGCCCCGACCTGGGGCCCGATGCTGGCGTGGGGGTCGCTGGTGTGTGGGGTGTGGCCGATCAAGCCCACCGGCCATCCGCACAAGATCAGTGCCGCGGGCTCTGGCCCGATCCTCGTGGTCGGTACGACCCGCGACCCGGCGACGCCCTACAAGTGGTCGGTGCGGCTGGCGAAGGAGCTCGAGCACGGCCACCTGCTGACCTATGACGGCGACGGCCACACCGCCTACGGCAAGTCCGTATGCGTCGACGACACGGTCGATGCCTACCTGCTGCATGGCACCGTGCCGCCGAAGGGCAAGGCCTGCTGACAGTCGATTTTCGGCTGGCGTATCGCTGTGCGTATACTCGGGCACGCGCTTCAGGCTCTCGCCTGGAGCGATGCCGCCTTAGCTCAGTCGGCCAGAGCGATTCACTCGTAATGAATAGGTCATCGGT
>CAYPQR010000483.1:0-2792 GCA_964412865.1 uncultured Intrasporangiaceae bacterium | reverse complement strand
CGACCTTCGACAGCTGGGTCGCGGTCGCGACATAACAGATCACGACGCCGCCGGGCGCCAGCGCGTCCGCCACGGCCGGCAGGCACTCCCAGGGTGCGAGCATGTCGAGCACGACCCGGTCGATACTGCCGTTCTCGACCTGCTCGGGCAGACGCTCGACGAGATCACCGACGGTGATCCGCCATGCGGGATGGTCGGCGCCGAAGAAGGCCCGCGCATTGGCCCGCGCGATGTCGGCGAACTCCTCTCTGCGCTCGAAGGACTGCAGCGATCCCTGGTCACCGACGGCACGCAGCAGCGACATGCTGAGCGCCCCGGAGCCCACGCCGGCCTCGACGACCCGGGCCCCCGGGAAGATATCGGCCATGGTGATGATCTGCCCCGCGTCCTTCGGATAGACGACCGCGGCGCCGCGAGGCATGGAGAGCACGTAGTCGGACAGCAGCGGACGCAGCGCGAGGTATTCGACGCCGGCCGTGTTGGTGATGGTGGTCCCGTCCGGGCGACCGATGAGATGGTCGTGCAGCAGATGGCCGCGGTGGGTGTGGAACTGCTTGCCCGGAGTCAGCGTGAGCGTGTGCATCCTGCCCTTCGGGTCGGTGAGCTGCACGCGGTCGCCGGCGACGAAGTCGCCTCGACGCGACGCGGCCCCGGTCGGCGGTTGAGGGCGATCTGGATGCTCGGTCACAAGGGGCGAGTCTAAGGGTGGCGCTCGGCGTCCTGCAGGGCCCTTCCCAACTCGGCCACCGAGACCAGACCGAGCGGGCGTCGCGCGGTGTCGAGCACCAGCACGGCGACGGCGTTGCCGCCGGCCTCGTGAGCGGCGCGGACCACCTGGCTCACGTCCTCGTCGGCGCCGGGCACCTCGCAGACCCATCCCTCGGGCTGCACGCGGGCCACGGCGCGCAGCGGCACGCTGCCGGTGCGGTCATACGGCACAGGCTGCCGATCCGCGGCCCACACCATCCCCCAGACCCGGCCGTTCGCGTCGTAGACCGCGGTGTCGACGTCTCGCCGCACCGCCGACATCGGCAGCTCGTCAGAGGCGAGCCCGACCGGGCGGAGCACCTGGGTGAGCCGCACCCGGGAGAACAATCGCGCCTGACGCCCACGGCCGATGGCCCCGCTCGCGCCGAGCCACAGGAAGCCCGCCAGCACCACGCACCACAGGACCGTGATCGTGTCGGGGTTGCGGCCGTGCAGCAACGGCCACACCACGGCCCAACCGACCAGCAGCACCGTGACCAGGCGACCGCACCAGCCCGCGACCAGCTGACCGAGCGCCTTCGAACCGCTGACGCCCCACACCAGCGCCTCGACGAGGAAGCCTCCGTCGAGCGGAAGGCCCGGCAGCAGGTTGAACAGCGCGACGAAGGCGTTGGACCAGATGAAGGCCAGCGTCAGCAGCCGGGGGACGCCGTCGGGCACCTGGGGCAGCAGTGACCAGGCGATGAAGGCGAGCGCGGCATTGGACAGCGGCCCCACCACGGACACCAGGGCGCTCGACAGGGGTGACGCGTCGTCGGAGTCGTACGTGGTGTGCCCGCCCCACAGGTCGGCGAGGATGGCACGGACATGGTAGCCGCGCCATTGGCCGACGATGGCGTGGCACAGCTCGTGGGCCAGCACCGAGAGCAGCAGCAGCACGGCATACACGAGAGCGACGAGGTAGCCGCGGAATCCCAGGCCGGGAAGCACGCCCGAGACCTGCGGCCCGAAGATCAGGATGATGGCGACGGCGATGAGGGGCCAGGTGCGGCCCAGATAGACCGGCGCGCCCCGGAGGGTCCCGATGCGCCACCCTGGTGGACGCTGCGCCGTCGTCGTTGGCATGCCCGAAGGTTATCTGTCGGTGCCGCGTCCTACAGTCGCCGTATGCCAGATGTCGTCGTCCCAGCACGACCGGAGCACCGGCCGGGGCCTGCTCTGTCGCCCAGCCGGGCCTCGGATTTCATGCAGTGCCCGCTGCTGTATCGCTTCCGGGTCATCGACCGGCTGCCGGAGCCGCCGAGCCCGGCCGCGGCACGGGGGACGCTGGTGCACGCGGTGCTGGAGGAGCTGTTCGAGGTGTCGGCACCCGAGCGCACCGCCGAGCGCGCGAAGTCCTTGCTTGCGCCGGCCTGGGAGCGGCTGGTCGAGGGCGAGCCGGAGCTCGCAGCCCTCGTCGAGGAGGGGCCGGACGCACTGGCGACCTGGCTCGACGGCGCGCGGACCCTGGTCGACCGCTGGTTCACGCTGGAGGATCCGACGCGCTTGGAGCCGGCCGAGCGGGAGATGTACGTCGAGGTCGATCTCGACGGCCTCACCCTGCGCGGTTATGTCGACCGTCTCGACGTGGCCGCGGACGGCCGCATGCGCGTGGTCGACTACAAGACTGGCCGCTCTCCCAGCGAGGCGTTCGAGGGCAAGGCGCTGTTCCAGATGAAGTTCTACGCCCTCGTCCTGTGGCGGCTGCGGGGCATCATGCCGTCGCTGCTTCAGCTGGTCTATCTCGGCAACGGCGAGATCGTGCGTTTCGAGCCACGCGAGCAGGAGTTGCTGGCCACCGAGCGTAAGGTCAAGGCGCTGTGGGCCGCCATCGAGCGCGCCACCGCCGAGGGTGACTGGCGCCCGCGGCCCAGCCGGCTGTGCGACTGGTGTTCCTACCGCGAGATCTGCCCGGCCTTCGGCGGCACTCCCCCGCCCCTGCCGGAGCGTCCGAGCACTGCCCGTGACGTCACGCAATAGCGTGATGAACGACAAACTGATAGATCAGGCACCAGGGACCCGCCGTGCTCCACGGGGTGCTGGTA
>CAYPQR010000482.1:0-2792 GCA_964412865.1 uncultured Intrasporangiaceae bacterium | reverse complement strand
AAGTGGGCGACCAGTGCCGCGGCGATCACGGCGATCGCCGGGTGCGCCATCCAGACGATGCCGATGCCCCGGCCGGGTGCCGTGCCCATGAGTCCGGACGGCGGTGGGCCCTTGTGCGCGTAGAGCAGCTGACCGCCGGCCATCGTCGCCACGACCGCGACGGCGCGGACCACCGCACTGTCGGCGGGCAGTCCGGACGCCAGACCGGCGATGATCGCGACGACCAGTTGCAGTGCGGCCAGCGGCAGCAGGTGCAGCGTGGTCTCGGTGCGCCAGTCGATGCCGAAGATCGACTGGGCACCGGCCGACATCCCGTGGCTCTGCAGCCCCCGCGTCAGGCCCGACGCCGACAGGTGCACCAGCAGATAGAGGATCGGCAGCACCAGCGGCTTCTCGGCGGTGACCACCGTCTGCAGGCTGACGGCGACGACCGTCGCGACCGTCGCGACGACCCATACGACCGACACCCAGCCGGCGCGCAGGATGCCGACGATGTCGGCCCACACCATGGTCATCCGTGGGCCGGCGACGCGGATGCGCCGGGGCTTGTTGCGCAGGTGCAGATTGAATGCCTGGGTGCGTGCGCGCCGGGCGTCACCGGTCACCAGCGACGACGCGACACTCTCGGACATCACCGACTGGGTGATCAGGTCGCCCGCGGGCAGGCTCTCGAGCATCGGCCGGGTGTGCAGGCCGCGGATCGGGCCGTGACCGTATACCTGGCCGCGCAGCCAGCACTGGACGATCAGGACGCCGCCGGCGATGCCGATCACCACGCCGATGCCGATGGCGACCGGACTGGTGTGGCGCATGACGAGGCCGATCGCGATCGGTGTCGCCACCCCGAAGCAGGTGCAGATGACCAGCAACTGGCTGCCTCGCCACGCGTCGCGCAGAGTCAGCGCGCGCGGCAGGTCGGTCTGCACGACGCCCTCGATGAAGCCCGGCTCCGGCAGCGCGGGCCCCCGGGTGGCGCCCAGGCGGAAGGCCGCCAGCGCCAGGACGAGGACCGCGGCGACCGCAATCACGACGGTCAGGATCGGGTAGTGATGCACGAACCGGGTGATCGGCGGCCATTCCCCGAAGACATAGTTCATCGTGATGCTGCCGTAGATCAGGCCGATCAGCAGCATCACATAGGAACCGAACAGCGCGGATGACAAGGCGCTGCCCTCGCCCTTGAAGCGCAGTTCGTAGGCGTCCGCCAGACGCTCACGCTCCGAGGGGTCCCACGACGCCATCAGCGTCCGCCCTTGCGGCCCTTGCCGGAGCGCTGAGCGTTGCGAGATCGTGCGGCCGCCCGCTGAGCGGCCTTGCTCTTGCCCTTGCCGGACGCCTTGGGGGCAGCCCCACCGCCCGTCTGCTTGGCCCTGGCCTTGCCGTCGGGCTGCGACTCCACGGGCGGCGCCGCGGCGGGCTGCCCGGCAGCCGCACTCGGGCGGGCGGACCCCCGCCGGGCGCCCTGCGGGAAGTTCACGATGCGGGTGGCGGTGCCCTCGGCGAGGGCCTGGTCGTGGCACACCCAGACGACGGCGCCGCCAGACCTGGCGCGCTCGGTCAGGACCTCGGCGAGCATGTCGCGCCGACCGGGGTCGAGCCGCTGCTCCGGTTCGTCGAGCACCAGCAGGGCGCTGGGCCGCAGCAGCACCATCGACAGCTCGGCCAACTGGCGTTGGCCGGAGGACAGCTGCGCCAGGTAGCGGTTGCCGTATTTGAGGATGTCGAGTCGGCTCAGCACATCGGAGATGCGTTTGCCTGCGCCGTCTCGATCCCCGCCCCACGTCTGGTCGATCATGATCAGGTGATCGGCCAGCGTCATGTCGCGGAATCCCGCGATCGGGCCGATCAGCGGCGCGATGACCCGGCGCGTGGTGGCGTCCCGCTCGTCGAGTGTCACCCCGTCACGGGTGACCGTGCCCGAGGTGGGCACCAGGTTGCCGGTCAGCACGCGCAGGAAGGTCGTCTTGCCGGCGCCGTTCTCGCCGGTGATGGCGACGTTCTCGCCCGGGCGCACCGAGAAGGTGGTGGTCGGCAGCATGGTCACCTTGTCGACCACGCAGCTGACCTTGTCGGCCTTGATCTCTTGGAAGCTCGGAGCGGACGGTGACGTCACAACCAGCTCACATGGCTGTGTAGCAATGCGTATCCCACGAAGGCCACGGTATCGAGAACGGCATGCGTGATGATCAGCGGGAGCACACGGCGAGTGCGCAGATAGACGCTGCCCAGGATCAGGCCCATGGCGATGTTGCCGGCGAACCCGCCGAATCCCTGGTAGAGGTGGTAGCTCCCGCGGATCACCGCCGAGATCACCACGACCATCCAGACGCGCCCGCCCGCCTGGCTCCACCGGGTGAACAGGTAGCCGACCATCACGGTCTCCTCCAGCGCGGCGTTCTGCACCGCGGAGAGCACCAGGACCGGGATGACCCACCAGTGCGAGCCGAGGCCGGCGGCCGACACCGTCGTGTTGAGCCCGGCCGCTCGAGCCCCCGCATACAGCGCCAGGCCGGGTATGCCGACCACCGCCGCCAGCAGCACGCCGAGCACCGCATCGGGCACCGTGCGCCGGCGGTCGATGCCGAGATATCGGCCGGCCCGGGGCACCTCGCGTGCCAGCAGGTGCATGACCAGCAGCACCGGCACCAGGCCGAGACCGATCTGCACCAGCTCATAGAGCAGGCTCAACCAGCCCTGCTCCGCCTGCGGAGTGTTCAGATGCGACGTCTGCTGGTTGAGCGCGACCGGCGTCGCCAGCCGCTGCATGATCTCCAGGATCGAATAGATCGCCG
>CAYPQR010000481.1:0-2793 GCA_964412865.1 uncultured Intrasporangiaceae bacterium | reverse complement strand
TCCGTCTCGTCCTCGAAGTGGCCGAGGACCTCCTCGATCAGGTCCTCCATGGCGATGAATGCGACGACGGCCCCGTCCTCGCCCGCGACGAACGCCAACTGAGCTTGCTGCGCCCGCATCGTCGCCAGCGCATCGATGAGGGGAAGTGCGCGCGGAAAACGCGGAACGGCACGCAGCAGTTCGCGCACCGGCACGTCATGTCGGTCGTGGACGCCTGCCCGCAGCGCATCACGCACGTGCACGATGCCGATCGGCAGGCCGTCGTCCATGACGATCAACCGGGATCTGCCGTGCTCCCTGCTGATCCGCTCCACCGCGCGGCTGTCGGCCGCTGCATCGATCGTGACGGCCGAGACGATCGGCTTCGCGCGATCTCCCAGCCGAAGCTGCTCGAGCTGCAGCGCGCCGCGCAGACGCTGGTATTCGCCCTCGGTCAGCCGCCTGGTCTCACGTGACTGTGCGATCAGCATCTGCAGGTCGGCCGGACCCACCTGTGAAGCGTTCTCGCCACGCGGAGTCACCCCGATCAGCCGCACCAGCGCGTTGGACAGATCGTTGAGCAGGGTCAGGGCGGGTCCGACGGCGCGGGTGAAGGCCCGGAACGGCAGGGACAGCCATACCGCCGAGGTCTCCGGATGCGCGATGGCCCACGATTTCGGCGCCATCTCACCGATCACCATGTGCAGAAGCACCACGACCGCCACGCCGACGACGAGCGACACCGCGTATGCCGTGCGATCGGGCAGACCGAGCGCCGAGAACACCGGGTGCAGAAGCTGTTCGAGAGCCGGCTCAGCCAGCGCACCGAGGCCCAGGGTGCTCAACGTGATGCCGAGTTGGGCCCCGGCGAGCATGACCGACAACTCCCGGGCACCGTGCAGCGCAGCACGCGCCGCGCGGCCGCCGCCCTCCGCACGATCCTCCAGCGCATGGACCCTGCTCGCGACGAGCGCGAACTCGACGGCGACGAAGAATGCGTTGAGCAACAACAGCACGACGCCGAGCGTCAGCGACACCCCGGTGCTCACGGTGCGGCCTCCCCCGACTCGAATGGGGTCACATGCATCAGCACGGCGGTGGGCACATTGCGCCGGACTTCACGCACTTCCAGACAGACTCGCACATCGACCCGCTCGGAACCGCTGGCTTCCCGACCAGGCAGCTCGACACGGTCACCGCGACGCGCCGTGCTTCCGAGACGCTGGAGGACGACGCCGCCGACCGTGCTCGCATCACCGGTCTCCGGGAGAGCCACACCCGTGGAGTCGCTCAGCTCATCGACGCGGGTACGCCCCGGCACCAGCCAGCCGCCGTCGCACCGTTCGGGCTGCGGTTCACTGCGATCCTTCTCGTCGAAGATCGGACCCGTCACCTGCTCGGCGACATCCTCGAACGTGACGACACCTGCGAACCCGCCGTATTCGTCGAGCACGACGGCGAGCTGCCGCTGCTCCGACCGGAGCATCTCCAGCGCCGCCGGCAGAGGAAGCACCCCCGGGATGGTGATCGCCGGAGAGGCGATGCGGCGTGCCGTCACCGCGTCGCGCTGCGTCGCGGGCACCTCGAGCACTTCCGCGATGCCCACGACGCCCACGATGTCGTCGATGGTCTCGCCGACGACGGGGAACCGCGAGCGCCCGGAATCGAAACGGGCTATGACCGCCGACGCCGGCTCGGCCGCCTCCACCGTGCGCACGTCGACCCTCGGCGTCATCACCTCCTCGACGCGCCGGTCGTCGAATCGCAGCGTGTGCTGCAACAGGTCTGACAGCCGGCGATCCAGCAGCCCGCCCTCACGCGATCCGGCCACGATCCGCTCGAATTCCTCGGATGTGGCACCCTGCGGCAGTTCCTCGACGGGCTCGATACCGACGGCACGGAGCACGGCGTTGGACAGCCCGTCGAAGACCCGGATCAGCGGCCCCGCCACCCACAGGTATGCCGTCGTGGAGCGGGCCAACGCCCGTGCCAGCCGGTCCGGTTCGGCGATCGCCCAGTTCTTCGGTGCGAGCTCGCCCAGCACCATCTGCACGATGGTGCTGAACACCAGGGTCACGATCAGGGAGATGGTGAGGCGCGCGGCATACGCAAGGCCGGTGAAGCCGAGGGCACGAGCGAGCCCCTCGCCGAGCAACGGCTCCGAGACGTAGCCGACCAGCAGCGCCGTCACCGTGATGCCGAGCTGGGCACCCGACAGCACGAACGACAACCGATCGGTGAGCGCCACCGCACGGGCGGCCGCGCGATCGCCGTCACGAGCCCGCGCCTGCAGCCGGCCGCGCGACGCCGAGACATAGGCGAACTCCTGCAGGACGAACCAGGCCGTGAGCACCGTGAGGGCCACGACCGACAGGATTCCGGCGGCTATCAGCACGCGCCGATCCTCATGAGACGCCGGGCACTTCCCGGCGCGGGTCTGCCGCCGTCGTCCGCGTCAGAGGACATGCGCCGAGCCTACCCGACGGCGGCCCCGATACGCGCACATGAGGGTTACGGTCCACGCGTCGTGTGTGCGCGGGCTGGACACGCGGCCTACCGTGATGGTGCACCCCGAAATGTGGAGGATGCCCGCGAAAGGAAGCACGATGTCACTCAGAGACCTGCCACCGTTCCGCGCCGACCATGTCGGCAGCCTGTTGCGCCCCGAGCCGCTCCGCAGGGCTCGCGCCGATCACGCCGAGGGGCGGATCGACGCCGCACAGTTGCGTGCGATCGAGGACGACGCCATCCGGGACGTGGTCAAGATGCAGGAGGATCTCGGCCTGCAGACGGCGACCGACGGCGAGTTCCGGC
>CAYPQR010000480.1:0-2801 GCA_964412865.1 uncultured Intrasporangiaceae bacterium | reverse complement strand
ATGGCGTGAACGCATCGACGGCCGGCGCCCGTGTCAGCGCCCGGTCAATGAATTCGTCTGTGCGCTGGGCGCTTTGCCGTCGATTGGTCATGGCCGGTGGCGCGATTGTCGCCGCCGTGACGGCGGCGACGCTCGCAGGAATGGGGCTCGCCGGGCCGGGCGATGTCGTGGTGTCGCACATGCACCGGCCGGCAGCGTGGGTCGCCGCCTGCTGGATCGCGGTGATGTTCCTCGTCGGCGTCGTCCATCTGGTGCACCTGTCCCATCACTCCGGGTGGCTGCGACTCTGGCATGCCGGCCACGTGGTCATGTCGGCCGCGATGATCGAGATGTTCTGGCCGGGAGAGGTGGCCGGCGTGGCGGTGGTGAGCCGTCTCGTCCTCGCGGCAGGAGCGGTGACCGGAGCGGGGGTGGCCCTGGCGGCGGCCGGCCGGCCGGGCCCGCTGACGCGGTCGGGGGCGTCCGCGGCGATCGATTTCCTGGGAATGGTCTGCATGTCGGTCATGCCGTCCTGGCCGGGCTGGGGGTGGATCCTCACGGGCTGGTTCGTGCTGCAGGGGCTCGGCTGGGCGACGGGAGTGTCGACGGCCTCCGGTGGTGCGGGCCGGGCACGTCCGGCGGAGGCACGGCGTGGTGACCGGCTGCTTCGGGCGTCGCTGCTCGCGATGTATGCCGCGATGGTCTACATGTTCGCGGTCATGCTGCTGTCGCAGCCCATGCCCGGCATGTGATCACATCGGCGCAATGAGGCGATTCCGGCCTCAACTCTACATGTTGTACAGTCGTGGGGTGAGCCAATTGACGCGGCGCGCGGTGTCGGTGCGGATCGAGCCCGGCAGCGGTGGGGTGGCGACGCCTGCGCCGCGGCCGCCACGCCGATCGGCCGCGCATCCGGGGCCGTGGGCGCGAGTCGTGGCAGTCAACCTGCCCGCGGTGGCTGTCACCGCAGCGATCTTCGGGTGGATGCTGGCGCGCTCCGCCGACGGGACCAATGTCGCGGGTCTGCAGATGCCGGCCATGGACCTCTCGCACCGCGTGGGCTATTGGTGGCCGTTCCTGATGGGGGAGACGCTGGGGATCTCTGCCCTCATCTGGGCCTATCTGTCGGTGTTCCTCGGCCTGGTCTTCAGCACTCGCCGCCCGACCTGGCTCGGCCTCACCCGGTCCCAGATCAACGACTGGCACCGCCAGGTCTCCTTGACGACCATCGCGCTGATCGTCGGACACGCGCTGTTCGTCGCGGTCGGATCGATGAACGGCGCGATGACCGAGCGCACGGTCGACTTCACCACGGCGTTCCTGCCGTTCACGACCGACTGGCAGCAGTGGCCGTATGCCTTCGGAATCTTCGCCATGTATCTCGCGATTCTGATCGGGCCGACCTACTACCTGCGCCGCAGGCTGGGCGATCGTGCCTGGCGGATCACGCATCGGCTGAGCTTGGCCGTCTATGTCCTGTGTGTCGTGCACACGTTCTATTTCGACGACTTCGACTTCCACGGCGCATACCGAATGGCGCTGTGGGTCGCACAGATCCCGCTGGCCGGGATGCTGTTGTGGCGGCTCGTGAGCCCGGCTGCGCGGCGTCGTCGCATGCGGCGCACGGCGGCCGGCCCCACCCCGTGGAGTGTGCCGCGCCTACTCGGCGGGATGCTGGCCACGATCGGGCTGAGCGCGCTGTGCGCCGTGGTCGTCACGGGGCACATCGGCGGCGAGCCGTCGCCGTTCCCTGGCATCACGTCGCACCACACCTCACCGTCCTCGCCCGGCTCGAGCATGTCGGGCATGTCCGGGATGTGACACCCGCGGTCGCCGACCACGCGTTCCACGTCGCCGACCTGCACGCCGCGCAAGCGGACTCATGGTTCATACATTCATCGTTCAGGTTGCTTCCAGGATAGATAGATAGGTATGCCTTACCTAATAAATCAACGGGAGGTGCGATGACCAGGGCATGGGACGGCCGAGCGGATCGGAGCGGACCGGGCACACCTGCCGGACGACGACCTGACCGTATACCGAGCCGCGCGCGCCGATGGACGCCCGCGGCGGGCGCCCTCGCCATCGGCGTGCTCCTCGCGGCCTGCGGATCGGGCGGCGATCCCGCCGGATCCGGCTCCGGCGCAAACGATCCCGAGACGTTGACCCTCTACAGCGGCCAGCACCCGCAGACGACGCAGGTGCTCGTGGACGCCTTCGAGAAGGCGACCGGCATCCACGTCAAGATCAAGAACGGCGACAACCAGCAACTCGCCAACGAGGTCATCACCGAAGGGTCGTCGTCGCCGGCAGACGTGCTCTACACCGAGGACTCCCCGGCTCTGACCGGCGTGCAGGCCAAGGGCCTGCTCGCGAAGGTCAAGCCGTCGACACTGGCCCACGTGCCCGCCCGGGACAGTTCGGCGAAGGGCGAATGGGTCGGGGTGACGGCCCGCGCGGTCGCGCTTGTCTACAACCCGAAACTCGTGTCCGGCGCGCAGCTTCCGACGTCGATCATGGATCTGGCGAAACCCGCGTGGAAGGGCAGGATCGGCATCGAGGCCACCAGCGGCAGCTTCGAGGAGCTGGTCACCGCCGTGCGCCTCATGAAGGGCACCGCGGCGACCAAGCAGTGGTTGGCCGGGCTGAAGGCCAACGCGAAGACCTACAACAGCCACGATGCGATCGAGCAGGCGGTCGACGCCGGGCGGCTGCCGCTCGGACTCATCAACAACTACTACTGGTTCCGCACCCGCGCGGCCACCTCGTCGCACAAGCTGCCGTCCAAGCTGTTGTATCTGGGGCACAAGGACCCCGGAGCG
>CAYPQR010000479.1:0-2808 GCA_964412865.1 uncultured Intrasporangiaceae bacterium | reverse complement strand
CCGCGCGTGATCGACCCGCACGTGAAGGAGAACATGAAGGCGGTGCTGGCCGACATCCAGGACGGCAGCTTCGCCCAGCGCTTCATCGACGACCAGGACGCGGGTGCGCCGGAGTTCAAGGCGCTGCGTGAGAAGGGCGCACAGCACCCGATCGAGGCCACCGGCAAGAAGCTGCGCGGGCTGATGAGCTGGATCAAGGTGGATGACAGCGACTACACCGAGGGGTCGGCAGCACGCTGACGCCCGCGTGAGGACACGAGCGAGGGACGAGTGAGGCCCGGAGCGCGGTGTGGAAGCGGGCTCGAAGGGACAGCACGCTGACGCCCGCGTGAGAAGTCACTCGGATGACGCGAGAAGTCACTCCGGGTGACTTCTTGCGTGTGCCGGGTGACCTCTCGTGCCCACACGGGGCGGCGACGCTACTACACTGCATGGAGCTCGGGGGAGTTCGGCGACCGCGGCTGTGCGCGGCGCAGGAGAGGAAGGTCCGATGGTCGGTTCGCAGGGGATGAATGACGGAACCGGCCGGCGCCGCCATGTGGTGCCGGCCGTGGGCGCGCTGGCAGCGGTCGGCACGCTGGCCGCGGGGGTGGTGAGCATGCCGGCGGCCTACGCGAAGTCCGACTGGTTCAACGGGGTGCAGTCACCGAAGGTCACGCTGTCGTCCGGGGCCAAGAAGGTGGTCCACATGGGCGTCCTCGGGTATGGCGCGACCAGCGCGATCCCCCTCGACACCGGCGTTCCGTCCCCGGGCTCGATCACCAAGACCGGGTCGAAGCTGTTCCAGAGCCCGCGTCTGTCCTATGCGGTGGACCGGTATGTCGACACGTCGGGCCGCTACCAGGCGGCGGCGATCTCCTGGTATCTGCGCAGGCATGCGCCCGACAGCCACGCGACCGACGTGCAGAAGGCCATGAACGCGATCAAGTCCAAGGACCACGCGCACTACGTGCGGGTTCTCGACGACTACAAGTGGATCAGCTCCACGGCGAAGAAGTGGGGTGGCCCCTACACGATGGCTCCGCGCATGACTGTCGACGGCACGAGCGGCGGCACGGTCGAGGGGATCGGTCTGAAAACGCGGTCGGATGCCTGGTATGCGCACAAGAAGATCACCGTGACGCTGCACGGCCCGGCGCAGTTCGCCGGGGGAGCGGTCGAGAAGTCCGCCAAGACTGCGCATCACGGGCTGTCCTGGGCGTGGACGAGGACCGGCGAGGGGGAGGTGTCGGCGACGGTCACGGCCACGGGGCTGCCACCGATCAAGTACCGCCTCTACACCTCGGCCACCAAGGGCAGACAGCGGCTGATGGTGCCGGGTCCCGCGACGAGCGTCTCGACGACGGTGAAGCCGGCGGCGCCGGCGCAGGCCCGGTCGCAGTCGCCGACGCCGTCCGGGTCGCCGTCATCGCCGTCGCAGTCGCCGACGGGCCCGCAGTCGTCGTCTCCGACGGCGCCCTCGCAGTCCCCGTCGTCGCCGCAGTCGCCGACGACCTCGCCCACGCAGTCGCCGACATCGCCTCCGTCCTCTCAGGCCTCGACGCCGCCGGAGACGCAGACCGGAGCCGCACCCGCATCATGGTTCGTGGTCGGCGATCGTCATGTGACGCCGGCGATCGGCGTGCTGCCGGTCGGTCTCGATCGCACGGCACAGGAGGGCTGATCGCGCGATGTCAGGTCTTCTCGTCAGCCGTCGGACGCTCCTCGTGGGCGCCGCAGCCGCCACTGTGCCGGGTGCACTGGTCATCCCGAGCGCCGAAGCGGCACCGAACCGTCATCCCTCCGGATTCCCCAGCCTGTATGGCGAGACCGCCGGGTTCCATGACGTCCGTGCGATTCAGTATCTGCTGATGCACGCGGGCATCAAACAGCCGGTGCTCTATCGGACCTACGCCCGGCCCATCTATGAGAGCGTCAAGACGTTCCAGAGGAGGCACGGTCTCGCCGCGACGGGCCGGTGCACGCCGGGCACGTTGGCGAAGCTGTGCCCCACCGTCCACCACGGCGCTCGGAACCGGGCGGTGTCGGCGCTGCACCTGCTGCTCCAGAAGCACGGCTACCACATGACCTCTTCGACGATCTATGGCTATCAGACCGACCGGAATGTGCGAGGCATTCAGGCCGGCCACTGGCTCAAGCAGCGCGACGAGGTGACTGCGGCCACTTGGAAGGTGCTGTTCGGGCCGGTCACGTCGGGGCCGATGTTCCAGATGATGCAGGCCGGCACGGGGGCGGCGCAGTGGTCCAACTGCGGGCCGACCTCACTGTGCATGGTGCTGCTGAACCGGGGCAAGAAGCCTGCGCGATGGGACTGGAAGACCAAGGACCGCGCCGCCGCGGTGAAGCAGTTGCGCTACGGAGCGATGGGCGTCGCCAACACGGCGTCTCGCAACCAGCGCGGCACCGAATACCCCGACCTGAAGAAGGGCCTGTCGCACTATGGCCTCTCGTCATGGCACGGAGGCATCTCCAGCACGATCCTGTATGCCCGCGCGGGGAAGTCGTCGATCGCCGGCGGGAATGCCTATGCGCTGCCGTGGAATCGCGGCAGCTCGTCGTATGTGCACGGTCCGGTCTCTCACTGGATCGCGGTGCTCGGCTACGACGGTCACCGGTATCTCGTCGGAGACCCGATCGTGACCCCGCATCACGACTGCATCCATCACCTCACGGAGGAGCAGTTGCGCACATATGCGTCGACGAACCCGGGCTGGTATCCCGGTCACCCGACGATGTCGCCGCCGTACAAGAACAGCGTGCTCGTGCGCTGACGGCCCTGCGGTGGCCGCTCAGCTGCCCGGGGTGTAG
>CAYPQR010000478.1:0-2814 GCA_964412865.1 uncultured Intrasporangiaceae bacterium | reverse complement strand
TCACATCCCCACTTTTCCGACCTGTGGACAACGTCCGTCGGACCCCGCTGCGACAGTCGTCGGCTCGATCCAGCGAGAGAGCATCTTCTATCTTCATCCCCGTGTGCAAAAAGTTCGCACGATTGATGATTGGATCCATCAAGCTACGTGAGCAGCACACGCCTGCTCGGTCGCCGACCGGGCCAGTTTGCCCCGGCAGTGGTGAGTCCCGCGATGGCGGTGGTGGTCGCCGACGCCGAGGGGCTCCGGGTGTTCATCGACGGCACCAGAGCGCCGCCGAGAAGTGGCCGCTCCCGTCCGAGGGCGAGCCTCCCCGAGCGGTGCATCGGCGTAGCGGAGAACTCTGGGCGGCGGCAATACCGCGGTCCACCGCGCACAACGGCTATTCGGTGGTCGATCTGCGAGGACGCACTTTACCCTTGCGCCCATGGGCTCGTCGCACGTCCTCACGCCATATGGCGACCTCGACCAGCTACTGGCCGACCTACTCGGACGCTGGCGACAGATCCTGGGCGATCAACTCGCGGGCGCCTACATTCAGGGATCCTTTGCGCTCGGAGGAGGCGACCAGCACAGCGACTGCGACTGGATTGTCGCGACGCATGGCCGTTTGACCGAGGCGCAGATCGCCCGCCTGCGTGAGCTGCATGCCGTGATACCCACCCGGGAGAGCCGCTGGTGCCGCGACCTGGAAGGTTCCTATGCTCCGATCGATGAACTCGCCTCGGTCGATCACCTCGGACGCAAGTGGTTGTTCAACGATCATGGCCATCGCAGCCTGGAATGGAACGACCACTGCAACCGCGCCTTCACGCGCTGGATCCTGCGTGAGCACGGACTGACGTTGGCCGGCCCGGCTCCACGCTCATTCATGCCCACGGTGCCCAAGGACCACCTGCGCCGCGAAGCCGCCACCTCGCTGCCCACACTTCTGGACGATCTGGCCACGTGGGTCGACATCGACACCTTGGCGTGGGGTCAGCGGTATGCCGTGACGACAGCCTGCCGGATCCTCTTCACCTTCGACACCGCCGAAGTCACCACCAAACACGGCGCTCTGGAGTGGGCGCTGCGCACCCTCGACCGCGCGTGGTCGCCGCTCCTGGCGCAGGTGCGCGACGAGCGCGCCCTCGGCTGGCAACCGGACCGGCCGCCGCGCCCGGGTGAGGCCGACGCCGCACGGGCCTTCGTCACCTATGCGGTCGCCCGAGTCGAGGGAGCAGTCGGACCGACGTAACGACCGCCCTTCGCGATCGCCTACGCGGTCGCGACGTCTGCAGCGGGCGTGTCCCGGGTACGCCCGGCCTCGGCGAGCCCGCCGGTCGGTGCTTCCAACTGAGACAGGATGCCGTTGTAGATCTCCGCGCGGCTGCTGCCCTCGGGCAGCGGGTTCTGCGGGGGTGTAACGGCCCAAGAGCCCAGCGTCTGCAGAGCTGCGGCAGAGCAGGCTGTAGTGGTTCTGCACGGCCCCCACCGAGAGAGGCCTGTCGGCGCACCGGATCTCCTCCGGGTTGTGGTTGGAGACCCCGACGTCCTTGACCGTCGTATGCCGTGGCCATCCGGCGACGACAGGAGCGGCAACAACACGGACGATCCTCGGCAGGCAGCGGGTGGTCCGGTAGAGACTGGCCGTATGGCGAGATTCGAGGGGCAGGACCTGACCGATGTGGAGTTCCGGGGGTGCGACCTGACTCGCGCGCGGCTGGTCGGGGTGGTGATGCAGGACGCGGTGATCGACGGGCTGGTGAGCAACGTGGTGGTCAACGGGGTCGAGGTGACGTCATACGTCAACGCCGTGGCTATGTCGGTGAATCCCCGCGTCAGGTGTCGATGAATTCTGACGTCACTTCGCCCCCGGGCCCAGCGGGGATGCAGACTTGCATGATTATGCGGCTGGCCGAGTGGGTATGCGCGCTTCGATGGATACCCGTCCACCCAACCGACCTGGTGATTCTCAAGGCACGTAGGGATGCTGAACCGTCCCGTACGAGGCCCCTGTCCCGGTGAGCGACCCGGACGGGGCTACCGGTGATGGGACCTCACCGGGCAGGTCGAACCGGTGGCGTGGCCTGCAGCGTCCCCGTAGGTGGTTCCGCTTGCGGTGTGCCCGCGGAGGGGGTGGGCAGGCCGCGATCTGCCCGGTGGCGCCGAGGAGTCCGCTCAGCAGCGGGCAAAGCGCGGCATATGCGACGCGGGCTACCTGCTGCCGACGGCGCAACCTCCGCAAGAGCGGGTAGAGCGCGGCATATGCGACGCAAACTACCCGCTGCCGGCCCACAGCGTCGACAACAGCGGGCAGGACGCGGTCCGACCGCCCCACCCCATCCGCTGCTCGCGCCGCACGCCGATCGTCAATCGGCGACGCGCTGTCCCGTACGGCATATCCCTGCGGCACAGTCGCCTCTGATCGGATGCCCGGCCGCCTCAGCGTCTGTCTTGTCGCCGGTGACGTGCTCGCGGTCATCGAGATCGCAATTCAGGCTCCTACGGCTCACCGAGGTCGCAATACCTGGCCCCATTTTCGGTTTTGGGCCCACCTATTGCGCTCTCGCCGTCGGCAGAGACCAGAAAATGCGATCTCGCGTGCCGGATGACGATCCTCCTGCGGTCACGACGACGGCGCACCGCCGGGTGCGCCATCCGACTCCACAGCCGCGCATTATTTATGCAGCGGTGAGCCAGAGAAGGTGCTTGTGGCCACGTGCCGAGAGTGACGCCAGAATTCACCGACAAGTGACGCTGGGATTCATCGACGTAGCCAACGCCGAGTTGGATCGTCGATATCCGGTGCGGCTGCTGATCCACTCCACCGAT
>CAYPQR010000477.1:0-2820 GCA_964412865.1 uncultured Intrasporangiaceae bacterium | reverse complement strand
CTGCCACGACGTGCTCCGCGCCCGCTGACCGTCCAGATCGCGATTTCCGGTGCTTCCCACCCCCGAGGGCGCAATATCCGGTCCCAAAACACGGCCGAGTGGTCGTCGGCGAATTCGTCGCTCGGACCTCCTTCGAGGCCGAGCAGTGTATGCAGCGCTAGTGGAGCCGCATCCTACCGTCGCCGGCCGTGACGGTGCCGACAACAGCGCTGCGGTCCCCTGACGAATCGAGCGCTGCGACAACGTCATCGACCTGGTCTTCGCCGACGCCGAAGATCAGGCCGCCGGACGTCTGAGCGTCCGCGAGGAGGGTCAGCTCGAGTTCGCCGGTGCTGCCGGCGTCGAGCCGCTCACTCGCCCAGTCGAGGTTGCGCCGGGTGCCGCCCGGCACGTGCCCGGCTGTCGCCAATTCGGTCGCACCCGGCAGGAGGGGCACGGCGGCGACCTCGAGGTCGACCGAGACGTTCGAGGCGATCGCCATGCGACCCAGGTGGCCCAGCAGCCCGAACCCGGTGACGTCCGTCGTGCCGGTGGCCCCACCACCGAGCGCCGCCGCCGACGCCGCCGCATTGGTGCGCGCCATCGACGAAACCGCCGTGGCCAGCACGTCTTCCGGCGCTCGGCCCGCCTTCGCCGCCGTGGAGATGATGCCGGTGCCGATCGCCTTCGTCAACACCAGCACGTCACCGGGGCGCAGACCCGTATTGCGCATCACCCGGTCGGGATGCACCTCGCCCACGACCGACAGGCCATACTTCGGCTCGGGGTCGTCCACCGTGTGCCCGCCCGCGATCACGAACCCACACTCTGCGGCGACCTCACCGGCACCCCGCATCACGTCCACCAGCAGGTCGCTGGACAACTCCGAGGAGTTCCAGCACATCACGTTGAGGGCGAACAGCGGCCGGCCACCCATCGCATAGACGTCCGAGACCGAATTCGCCGCCGCGACACGGCCCCAGACGCGTGCGTCATCGACGATGGGCGTGATGATGTCGACGGTCGCCACGAGGGCGCGATCGGGCGCGATGGCCCACACGGCGGCATCATCACCGCTTTCGGTCCCGACCAAAAGGTCGGGATGACCGACGTTGATCTGGCGCAGCACCTGCGCCAACTCGCCCGGGGCGAGCTTGCCCGCTCAACCAGCGCAGTGGCTGAACGAGGTCAGACGCTTCTCTTCGGCAGACATCGCACATCCTTTCCGCGCTCGTCGAATTCAGGGCCTCAGCATACTGCGGGGCGATCGACCGACGTCGCCCGCGCGGCCTCCCGCGGCCGGTGAATCGCACCCGGGACGCTGCCTTCCCGGCTCCGGACGGCGGCAGAGCGGACGACCCCTTGTCGATGCCGCGGAACGGTCATACCGTGAAAACGGAAGTGATCCTCATGACGACATCCCAGCCAGGCCCCGCCTCAACGCTCTACCGCACTCCGTCGGATGCGATGGCCGCCCCGGCCGAGAAGCTCGCATACGTCGTGCTGCTCGACCCGGACGCCGTCGCGGTCGTCGACACCGACCCGGCATCCTCCTCATACGGCTCCGTCGTCGGGCAGTGGGATGCCCCGAAACACGACGAACCCGACGAATTCCACCACTTCGGTTGGGACATCTGCAGTTCCGCGCTGGGCGGCGGTCACGCGGGGCACACCGGCATGGACCGCCGATACCTGGTGGTCCCCGGCATCCGCTCATCACGCATCTACGTGCTCGACACCCAGGACGACCCCCGGTCACCGAAGCTGGTGCACACTGTCGAGCCCGACGAGATCATGGGAAAGGCCCACTACAGCAGGCCGCACACCATCCATTGCGGACCCGACGGGCTCTTCGTGAGCGCCCTCGGCTCCGGCAGCGCCGACGGCCATGACGGACCGGCCGGCATCTTCACGCTCGACCACTCAGACTTCTCCGTCGGCGGCCCGTGGGAGGCCGACCGCGGCTCGCAGCAGATGGCCTATGACTTCTGGTGGCACATGGACGCCGGCGTGCTCGTCGCGAGCGAATGGGCGCCACCTCGGCTCATCGAGCAAGGCGTCGTGCCGGAGGCGCTGCTGGGGCGCGAATACGGCCACCGCCTGCACTTCTTCGACATGCAGACACACAACCGGATCCAGGAGATCGACCTGGGCGACCAGCACCAGATGACGCTCGAGGTGCGCCCTGCCCACAACCCGCACGAAGCCTACGGATTCGTCGGCGTCGTCACCGACGTGACCGACCTCTCGGGATCGGTCTGGACCTGGTATCGCGACGGCGACACCTGGACGGCGGACAAGACGATCCAGGTGCCCGCCGTGCCCATGCCGGGCGACGAGTTGCCGCCGCTGCTGGCCGGATTCGGTGCCGCTCCGCCGCTGATCACCGACATCGGACTCTCCCTTGACGACAAATTCCTGTATGTCGCCTGTTGGGGCACCGGCGAGGTGCTGCAGTACGACGTGACCGACCCCCACCGCCCGCGTCGCACAGGCAGCATCCAGGTCGGCGGCATCCCGCAGCACACGCCGCATCCGTCCGGCCACGCCTGGGCGGGCGGCCCTCAGATGGTCGAGATCAGCCGCGACGGACGGCGGCTCTACAGCACCAACTCGCTCTACGGCTCATGGGATGGCCAGTTCTATCCCGATGGCCTCGAGCCCGGCGCCATGCTGAAGGCCGACTGCTCACCCGACGGCGGGATGCGGCTCGACCCCGACTTCTATGTGGAGTTCCCCGGTCACCGCGCCCATCAGGTGCGCCTGCAGGGCGGCGACTGCTCGACCGACTCGTTCTGCTTCGCCTGACCCCGAGCTGCCCGACCGATCGGGTCAGCGCGC
>CAYPQR010000476.1:0-2822 GCA_964412865.1 uncultured Intrasporangiaceae bacterium | reverse complement strand
GCTACTCGACCAGCCAGGGTGCCTCAGAGGCGGGCCCGCGCGAAGGCGGCTCCTGCTGCAAGCTGCTCATTGGCCGCGTCCAGCATCCGCCCGAAGTGCAGGAACGAATGCAGCACGCCGGGCACGACCTCCATCTCGACGTCGTGGCCGTGGCGACCGAGCAGGTCGGCGAGGGCCCGACTGTCGTCCGCCAGCGGATCGAGTTCGGCTCCGACGACGAGGGCCGCGGGCATGCTCGACGCGAGATCCGCTGCGAGCAGGTCGGCATACGGGCTGTCCCGATCGGCCGGGTCGGCGAAATAGACGGAGTCGACCTGCCGACGGTCCTCAGGCGCCAGGCCGTCCCAGAACCCCCCGTGCAGCCTGCCCGACGCCGAATCGCGCAGGCCGTAGGCGCCGTAATAGAGCAGCGTGCCCCGGATCGCGTCGAACGCACTGCGTGCCGCTCCGACGGTGTGCGGCTCGTCGCGTAGCAGCAGCGTGACCCCTAACGCGAGTGCCGCCCCCGCCGAGTCCCCGGCGAGCACCAGCCGGTCGGACGCGATGTCATACGCCTCGCCCTCCGCCGTGAGCCAGGCGACGACGCCCGCACACTCGTGCAGAGCCCGCGGGAACCGGGCCTCCGGCGAGAGCGAGTAGTCGACACCGACGACCGCGCATCCGCTCTGCTGCGCGAGCACACGCATGATGCGGTCATGGGTTTCGAGGTCGCCCAGGGTGAAACCGCCGCCGTGGAAATACGTGATCGCGGGCAGCACCTCCGCCGCGGACGGCCGGTGGATGCGGATCGGCACGTCGACACCCGCGGCACGAACCCGCAAGTCATCGGTACCCGCCATCCGCGGGCCGCCGACGTTCCAGTATGCCCGCTCCCGGCGGTATTCCGCGCGTGCCGCCCGCATCCGAGCCTCCGGGTCATCGCCGACAGCAGCCCCGGACGGAGGGCCGGCGAGCTGGTGCTCCACCACCGCGGTCATCTGGTCGGTCATGGCCTCGCGAAGATGTGCGGGGAGGGATTCGCCGGACATCGGGTCTCCCTTCACAGGGTGGGCACGTTGGTGAGGAGCTCGGTCGTGTATTCGTGACTCGGGTGGTCGAGCACGTCGGATGTCGGCCCGTTTTCGACGATCTTGCCCTTCTGCAGCACCACGAGCCGCTGCGAGATGTGCCGGGCCAGCGCGATGTTGTGCGTCACGAACAGCATCGCCATACCCGTCTCGGCCTGAAGGGTGCGCAGCAGATCGATGATCGAAGCTTGCACCGAAACGTCCAGGGCAGAGGTGATCTCGTCGCAGACCAGCACCGAGGGCGCGTTGACGACGGCACGCGCGATCGCGGCACGCTGGCGCTCTCCACCGCTCAGCTCACCCGGACGGCGGTCGATGAACGAGCTGCCGAGCCGCACCTGGTCGAGCGCCTCCAGCACCCGCTTGCGCCTTTCCGACTTGTCCGAGGTGCCGCTCATCCGCAGTGGCACGCCGACCGATTCGCCGATCGTGCGGCGCGGGTTGAGCGACGAGAACGGACTCTGAAACACGTATTGAATGCGTCGCCGCTCCTCCGCGGTGCGCTTGCGCGTGCCCGTCTGCAGGGTCTCGCCCTCCAGCTTCACCTCACCCGAATATCGGTCGTTGAGCCCGGCGATGCATCGCGACATCGTGGTCTTGCCGGAGCCGGATTCGCCCAGCAGCATGGTCGACTCGCCCTCCATCAGATGGAGCGAGACACCATCGAGCACGGTCAGCGGGCCATAACGAAGCGTCAGCCCCTCCACCGACACGAGCGCACCGTCCCCGTCCGATGACGCACCCTGCGAAGCAGGCTGCTCGACGTCGCGAATCGCCTCGACCTCACCGATGCGGTGCTTTCCGGCGAGGTCGGGCACGGCACGCAGCAGTTTGCGGGTGTAGGCGTGCTCGGGCGCATACAGTACGTCGCGAGTGGTGCCGTGCTCGACGATGTCACCCTGCAGCATGACCGCGACGCGGTCGGCCAGGTCGGCGACCACGGCGAGGTCGTGGGTGATGTAGAGACCCGCGACGTCGTGTCGGCGCGTCAGGTCGCCGATGGTGTCGAGCACCAGCGCCTGGGTCGTGACATCCAGCCCGGTCGTCGGCTCGTCGAGCACGATCACCTCGGGCCGGCACGCGAACGCCATCGCGATGCCGATGCGCTGCTGCTGACCGCCCGACAGCTGATGCGGGTAGCGACGTTGGTATGCCCGCTCATTCGGCAGGCCGACCTCGCTCAGGACCTCCTCGACCCGCTCGGTGCGCTCCGCCGCCGAGTCACCGAAGCCATGGATGCGCAGCACCTCGTGGATCTGCTCACCGACCCGCAGTGCCGGGTTGAGCGAGAGAGCCGGATCCTGCGGCACATACGAGATCGATCCGCCCCGCCAGTGCCGACGCTCCGGCTCGGACAGCTCCAGGATCTTCACCGTCTCGCCCTTGACCTGCAGCTCCACACTGCCGCCGCTGTGCTCGAGGCCGCGACGGAAGTGACCGAGACAGGCGAGCCCGGCCGTGGTCTTGCCCGACCCGGATTCGCCGACGAGTGAAAGGATCTCGCCCGGGTGCAGATCGAACGAGACACCATGGAGGATCTCCCGGTCTCCCGACGTCGTCGCGACCCGCAGGTCGCGGACCTCCAGGACGTTCTTCGGTGTGTTCATGATCCGTCCCCCACGTTCAGCGTCGCCGATGCTCTGGCCAGCGAATCGGTGATCAGGTTGGTGCCGACGGTCAGGATGGCGATCGCGATGACGGGCAGGATGACGCCCCAGGGCTGCACGAGCAGCGCGATCCGGTTCTCGTTGATCA
>CAYPQR010000475.1:0-2832 GCA_964412865.1 uncultured Intrasporangiaceae bacterium | reverse complement strand
CGCGACCTACAGCGCTGCGGCTGGGAGTTCTTCCACATTCGCGAATCGGCATTCCGTCTCGACCCTGACGGGGTGATCGATGCGCTGGAGGCCAAGCTCGCGCTGCTCGGTATCGAGCCGATCACCCGAGCGGCGCCCACAGACGAACATGATTTGCGCGGTGAACCGTCCGATGATGGCCAGTGGTCATCGAACGCTGCGGTGGAGCTCGAATCCGACAGGGCGGAGACCCCCGTCCGTGCCGAGGACGCGTCCGCCGCGGCGATCCGCGAACTTGAGGAGCATGAGGCCCGCCCGAGTGACGCCGTCAGCAATGTCGAGACGATTCAACTGAAGCCGAGCGACTCCGGCCCATCGGCCGCAGTATCGGCATCGGTCGCAGGCCAGACCATCGGCCCCGCAAGTGGCTCAATAGTCGAGCAACCTGCGGTGCCGAGTGACAGGGCTGTCCACGAGCACTTGATCGACGACGTGGTGCAACTCGTGACCGAGAATGGCCCGATCACCGGCGAGCGCATCCGAGAGATCCACGCGAACACCATCGGAGAGCCCCTTACACGCGAAAGCACTCGCAAGCTCAACCGCGCGTTGTGGGCTGCGGAGCAACGGGGGCTGATTGTTTCCGACGCTCCGCCGGAAATACAGGGGTATTCCAAGCGGGTCTTCTGGACACCGGGTCACGGGCCAGTCACCTCGGTCGAGACTCCTGCCGATGGTGGACAGCGCGAAACGCCCGAGCCGCCAGCCGTTGAGCCGCCACGGCCCACAGCGGAGACGGCATTGCATCGTCCTGCGGCGGCCGGGACCACATCTGGTTCGCTCGCACCATCCGGAGAAGTCGTCGCCGATGACGCCGGCCAGGCCCCGGGGACGCGGCCGAAGTTGTATGCCTGGCAGCAAGAAGCTCTCGACGCATGGCGCGACGCCGATCGCGTTGGAGTTGTGCAAGCCGTGACCGGCGCAGGAAAGACCAGAGTCGGCCTGGCCGCGATCTCCGAAGCCAGAGCTGCGGGGAAGCGTTGTGTCGTCATAGCACCGAGTCGCCCCTTGGTCGCTCAATGGGCGCGCCAACTCAAGACGACCTTCGCCCACGAGAAGATCGCCGTCAAACCGGCCGAGCCTGGATGGGACATCCTGGTCACCACAGTTCATTCCCTCCGGCGCAGACGCGCACTTCGACTCGGCCAACAGGGCCTGCTGGTCGCCGACGAGTGTCATCGATACGGTGCACCCAGCTTTGCTCAAACGTTGCGTGACGAATTCGACTGGCGCCTGGGTCTCTCGGCCACGTTTGAGCGCGGCGACTCGGGTGACGACGTGCTCCAGGCCTACTTCAACGGCGTCTGCTACAACCTGGGCTACGACCGCGCCCGCAGGGACGACATCATTGCTCCTTTCCGGTTCGCGTTCGCTGCCGTGCCATTCGAAAAGGACGAGCGTGAACGTTACGACGAATGGGATGAAGTGTGCCGCAACACACTCCGTTCGTTGCGCTCGCGGTACTCCGTGCCGGCGGAGCCATTCCCAGAAGCAATGAGGGCAATCCAAAAGATCGCCGACGATCGCTCACACCCCGGGCGGGGCACAGCGAAGTATTTCCTCAAGGCCTTCGGTGAGCGACGCGGGGTCCTCGCGAGCACCACAATGAAACAAGCCACGCTCGCGCTACTGGCGGACGCGGTCAAAGAATCGCAGGGCACGCTGATCTTCACACAGACCAAGGAGTCCGCCGTCCGCGCGGCCGCTCTGCTCGACGAGCGCGGCTGCCCGGCAACATCGATCCACTCGGATCACAGCGACGACGAACGCAGCACAGAGCTCGACCGGTTCCGTGATCACACCGTCAGTGCGATATCGGCACCACGCATTCTGGACGAAGGCATCGACGTGCCCGACGCTGATCTCGGAATCGTGCTGGCGGCAAATCGCAGCCGACGACAGATGGTTCAGCGACTCGGTCGCGTGCTGCGCAAGAAGCCGAACGGCTCATCTGCGCGATTCTTGGTGCTGTATGTCGGCGGCACGGTCGAGGACCCGCTTTCATCGGGCAGAATCCCGTCCTTCTTCGACGAATGTCTGCCCTATGCGGATCAGGTCGAACACTTCGACCTCAAGGCGGAAGGCGTCGCCGGTCTTCTAAGCTTCCTTGGCTGCGAGCCCGCAGATGAGATGTCGGCGGAGCTGCATGCTGGTCGCGCAAGCGATACGAAGGCCGGTCGAATAGCGCCAGCTACGCACTCGCGGGAGCACTCGATAAGCCAGTCAATGCGAGGCACACGGGCGATCGTCAGGAAGGACACCGGTCAGAGACGCCGGGCGAAGAAACGTCCTGTGTCCTCCCCGCCTCGTGAATCCGCGGAAGACGACGATTGCTCCGACGGGGCCGAAGAACGGCTCGCAGGGTATCCCTTCTCGGAAGACTCAGTTGCGGCCTACCGTCGTGCGATCGGGAAAACCCGGCTGCTCGATGCGGATGACGAGGTCCGACTTGCGAGGTCCATCGAGGTCGGTCTCCTTGCCAGAGAAAGGCTCGATGGCCCACAACGCCCCGACATGCGGACCAATCGCGATCTGTGGGCGCTGACAAAAGCCGGGGAGGCCGCGAGAGACCGGATGATCCGTGCCAACCTGCGACTGGTGTACTCCATCGCCCAGCGCTATATGGGTCGTGGTCTCCCCTTCAGCGATCTGATCCAGGAAGGGAACCTCGGTCTGATTCACGCGGTCGAGAAGTTCGACTACCAGCGCGGGAACAAGTTCTCCACCTATGCCACGTGGTGGATCAGGCAGGCCATCACACGTGCTGTTGACGATCAATCGCGCACCATTCGC
>CAYPQR010000474.1:0-2850 GCA_964412865.1 uncultured Intrasporangiaceae bacterium | reverse complement strand
AGATGAAGTCCATGAACTTCTTGATCTGGGCGGCATGCCCGTTGGGCTTGAACGCCGTGATGTTGTCGCACACTCCGAGCGTCGTCTTGAGGGGCCCGGTCTTCCCGACGATCGCGGTGGACGACCAGTCGGACTCCGTCAGCTTCTTACCGTCCTCGATGATCGGGATGAGTGCGGGGGATCCGTTGATCATTCCGATGTTGCCTGCGGCGAACTGCTTCCACAGATCGGTGCGGTCCTTCGTGCCCGGGCTCGACTCGGTGTCGCCGGCCTTGACGAGGTCGTTGAGGAAGTTGAAGGCGTCGACGTTCTTCGAACTGTTGACGGTCCACTTTCCGGAGGAGTCGACGTATCCGCCGCCGTTGCCGAGGAACCAGAGCAGGGATTCGGCCTGAGCCTCTTCGGATCCCAGCGGCAGTCCGAAGCCGGTCTTGCCGGTCTTGGCCTTGATCTTCGCGGCATCGGACTTCAGCTCGGCCCACGTGGTGGGCGGATCCGAAATGCCGGCCTTCTCGAAGATCTTCTTGTTGTAGAAGAGCGTTCGCGAACTGGTGGTCCACGGCATGCCGTACTGCTTGCCCTTGTAGGTGCCCTGTTCCTTCATCGACGGCAGCAGGTTGCTCGGATCGGAGATGACCTTGCTGGCCGGGTAGAGCAGACCCTCTTGCGCGTAGCTGGCGAAGTAGGTGCCCTCGAGGACGTCCGGGTATTGCTTGTTCTGGATCATCGTCTGCACCTGGCTGGTCCAGTGCTTCCACGGAATGACGGTGAGATCGACCTTGATGTCGGGGTTCTTCTTCTCGAACGCCTTCACGATGGGCGCCCAGTATTTCTTGGTCGCGTTGCTGGAGTTCGGGCCGTTGCCGTAGCCGGCCGCAACGAACTTCAGGGTCGTCGATCCGCCGTTGTCACCGCCCCCGCTGGAGTTGGAATCCGATCCTCCGCATCCCGCGAGTGCCATGGAGCCGATGGCGACGAGTGTCACTGCGCCGGCGAGCTTCCGCTTCATCCCTGCCTCATTTCCTGTATTGCGTCTGCCGTGATCGTTGGCGGCTCATCCGAGGTTTCGGCGTGAGGGGCCTCACATGCTGCGCAGGGGACGCTACCCGCATGAGGCTGAGTGGTCTAGACCATTCGGGAATCTTTTTCAGTCGTTATCGATCGGTTATCCGCGACGGACATAGGATATGGGATGTCTTGCCATACAAGAGGATTCGTCGGCTCACCCTGCAAAGACCCGACCCCGTTCACCACACCCCATCGGCGACGACTCGACTGACATGAAGATCGTCATCGAGGACCACGAGATCGGCGGCGAGCCCGGGCTCGATTGCGCCGACCTCCCGCCGAATCCCTAATGTTTTCGCGGGATTTGCGGATGCAGCCGCAGAGGCGTCAACGATGTCGATGCAGCACTCCTGCACGGCGCGGCGCAGTGCGTCGTCGAGCGTCAGGGTGCTGCCTGCCAGCGACCCGGTCGACACCAGCCTGGCCTGACCGTCGGTCACACGCACTCGCTGACCCCCGAGCACGTATTCGCCGTCTCCGACCCCGGTGGCGTCGATCGCGTCCGTTATCAGCACGATTCGCGTCGGCTGCGCGGCGACGAGCTTCGTGACGGCCGGGTGCAGGTGCACCCCGTCATTGATGAGCTCGCAGGTGAGCCCATGCGTCAATGCGGCGCCGATCAACGCAGGTTCGCGGTGATGCATGGGTCGCATCCCGTTGAACAGATGCGTGGCCAGCGTCGCACCGGCCTGAATGCCCGCCATCGCCTCGTCATACGTGGCGTCGGAGTGCCCCAGTGCCGCCACGACGCCCGCACCGACGATCTCCTTGATCAGTTCGGTGGCCCCTTCCAGTTCGGGGGCGACGGTGACGACGCGGAGGGTGCCCGCCGCGGCCTCCCGCATCCGCGCGAATGCTCCGGGATTCGGAAGCATCAGGTAGTCGGTGTTCTGGGCTCCACAGCGTGCGTGCGACAGGAACGGGCCCTCGAGGTGAGACCCGACGACGTGACCCGTGGCGCGCGGACCGGCTTTGGTCAACTGCGCGGCCCATGACAGCTGGCGGGAGAGATCGTCGACCGGGGCGGTGACGAGTGACACGAGGGTCCTGGTCGTGCCGTGCCGTCGGTGGAAGGCGACGGCGGCCTCCATGTCGCGCGGCGAGGTCGACACGTCGTGCCCGCCACCGCCGTGCATGTGGATGTCGATGAACCCCGGGAGCAGCCAGGCACCCTGCAGGTCGGTGTGCGGTGCGCCGGTCGGTGGCGCACCGCGGCCGACCTGGTGGATCCGGTTGCCGCGCAGGTGCACCCAGCCGTCGTCGATGACCTCGGTCGGGGTGACGACCCGTGCCCCCGCGAGGGTCAACTCGCCGCCGCTCATGACCGCGGTGCCTTCAGGTGGGCGACCAGGGTGATGCGATCGCCGCGAAACCAGGTCGTGCCCCACTCGACCGATCGGCGGCTGGCGTCGAAGCTGTGCCGGCGCACGACGAGCATCGGCGAACTGGGGTCTGTCTGGAGCAAGTCGGCCTCCCGGGGTGACGCTGGAGCGATGTCGATGGTTTCCTCACCGCGGCGAAGGTCCACGCGGTAGTCGCGTGCGAGCAGTGCGTGCAGCGAACCCTCGCTGCGGATCTTGCGGGTGAGACCGGGGAAGCGCTCCGCCGACAGCACCGAGACCTCGAGCGCGATGGGTGCGCCATCGGCATACCGCAACCGCTCGATGCGATACACCGGGTCGCCGAGGGCGAGGTCGAGGCGGTCGGCCGTCTCGTCGTCGGCGCGAATCCGCGCCGTGGAGATCACCGACGAACTGGCCGTCATGTTGTTGGCCGCCGCCT
>CAYPQR010000473.1:0-2854 GCA_964412865.1 uncultured Intrasporangiaceae bacterium | reverse complement strand
TGGGGTCGCGCAGGAAGAAGATCGGGGTGTTGTTGCCGACGAGGTCGTAGTTGCCTTCGTCGCTGTAGAAGCGCAGCGCCCACCCGCGCACGTCGCGCCACGTGTCGGGGCTGCCCTGCTCGCCCGCGACGGTCGAGAACCGAAGCAGCGTCTCGGTGTTGGCACCCGGCTGGAAGGCGGCGGCCTTGGTGTATTGCGAGACGTCCTCGGTCACCTGGAAGGTGCCGAATGCGCCGGCGCCCTTGGCGTGGGGGCTGCGCTCGGGCACGCGCTCGCGGTTGAAGTGCGCCATCTGCTCCAGGAAATGCACGTCATGCAGCAGCAGTGGGCCGTTGCTGCCGACGCTGAGCGTATTGCGGTCACTCGCCGCGGGTGCACCGGCTCCTGTCGTCGAACCGGTGGCTGCATCGGTCGTCATGAAGGGCTCCTTCATCTGTGGTTTTCTCTTGGGTGGTTCTGGCTCGTGCCTGCGCGATGTTCACCGGCAGGCGGGGCAGGTGCCCCAATAGATGACCTCGGCCTCGTCGATGATGTATCCGTGGTCGGTGCTCGCCGTCAGACACGGCGCGTCGCCGACGGCACAGTCGACGTCCTCCATCGCCCCGCATACGCGGCACACCACATGGTGGTGGTTGTCGCCGACGCGGGTCTCGTAGCGCGTGGGTGATCCGGCCGGCTCGATGCGTCGCACCAGGCCGGCGTTGGTCAGCGCCGTGAGCACGTTGTAGACCGCCTGGGTCGACACCGATCCCAGTTCTGCCCGGACCTGTTGCACGATGGTGTCGACGTCGGCGTGGGGGTGGTTTCGGACCGCGGTGAGGACGGCAACCCGGGGCTTGGTCACCCGCAGCGATGCCGCCCGCAACTCGCTGGTCGTATCCGTGCCTGGCATGGGGACAGTCCACCATCAAAACTGGAACCAGTCAAGACTATGCCGCTGCCTCCGCCTGCTCGGCGAGGCGAACGCCGGGTCACACGCCAACTGGGGCCCGGCATGATGCCGGGCCCCAGTTCGCATGTCGTGGATGGTCTACTCGCGCGGACCGATCGGCACGACGGTGCGCTTGAATGTCGAATTGGTCACGACGGCGAAAGACGCATACCAGGCCGCAAGTGCCGTGGCGACTCCGACATAGCCGCCGGCCTTGGTGAGCACGTCGCTCGTCGCGAAGTCGGCGATACCCAAAAGGATGTAGGTGATCGTCAGCAATACAAAGACCGCGAGGACGGCCGTGTTGGTGCGCAGTGCGGCAACCGTCATGTAGAGCGTGAACACCGCCCATGCCAGCAGGTAGAGGCCGAGGCCCTCGTTGATGTGGGATCCGGCACCGCTCAAGTCGGTGTGGCCGGTCAGGTACCAGAACGAGAGCCAGAAGCCGCCGTACGAGCAGAACGCGGTGGCCCCGAACGTGTTGCCTCGTGCGAATTCCCAGAGCCCTGCACCGAATTGGACAATGCCGCCATAGGCGAAGGCGAGCCCGAAGACCACCGGTTCGTCGACGTCCGGGATCCAGCCCGCGTTGATCACACTGAGCACCATGGTGGTGAGCGCGAACCCCGCGAGCCCTAGTGCAGCGGGGTCGGCGATATGACTTCCCGGCGCCGGCCTTTCGACTTCTGACATGTTCATCTCCTTTGGATGTCATGCATGGCCGAGGTCAATATTGGCCTTGCCTGAACACGTTTCAATTTGACTCCGTGCATTCATTTTAGGGTCTGGCGTGTCCCTGCGGGGCATATTTCTCGCATCGAATGGGTAAGGCGCCCCGACACTCTGTCGAGGCGCCTTACCCATTGAATTGAACTCCTTCTTAGTCGTCGCCTCCGGATTCGGCCTCGGCGCGCTGCTTCAGCTCCTCGACGACCGACGGGTCGGCGAGGGTGGTGGTGTCGCCCAATTCCCGGTTCTCAGCGACGTCCTTGAGCAACCGGCGCATGATCTTGCCGGACCGGGTCATCGGCAGCGAGTCGGCGAACACGATATTCGCAGGCTTGGCGATGGGCCCGATCACCGTGCCGACGTGGTTGCGCAACTCGGCCAGCATGTCCGTCGATCCCTCGGCGCGGTCCTTGAGGGTCACGTAGGCCACGATGGCCTGGCCGGTGGTTGCATCCGAACGGGAGACCACGGCTGCCTGCGCCACGTCGGGGTGATCGACCAGCGCCGACTCGACCTCGATGGTCGACAACCGGTGACCCGAGACGTTCATGACGTCGTCGATGCGTCCCATCAGCCAGAAGTCGCCGTCCTCATCGACCCGCGCGCCGTCACCGGCGAGGTAGGCGTCGTCGAACTTGCTCCAGTAGGTGTCCCGGAACCGCTGGTCGTCGTTGTACAGGGTGCGGAACATCGAGGGCCACGGCTGTTTGACGACCATGTATCCGGCGCCGTCACCGGGGGCGATCTCGTGGCCGGACTCGTCGTAGACGGCGGCCTCGACACCGAGGAACGGCTTGCTGGCCGAGCCGGGCTTCAAGGTGGAGATGCCCGGCAGCGGGGTCACCAGGATCATCCCGTTCTCCGTCTGCCACCACGTGTCGACGACCGGCGTCTTGCCGCCTCCGATGTTGTCGCGGTACCACACCCAGGCCTCGGGGTTGATCGGCTCACCGACCGAGCCGAGAACCTTCAGCGACGACAGGTCGTGCTGCTGAGCGTACTGCCTGCCCCACTTCATGTGGGTGCGAATCGAGGTCGGTGCGGTGTAGAGCACGTTGACCTTGTAGCGCTCGATGATCTCCCACCAACGGTCCTTGTCGGGGAAGTCCGGAGTGCCCTCGTACATCACGCTCGTGGTCGCGTTGACCAGCGGCCCGAACACGATGTAGCTGTGCCCGGTGATCCAGCCGATGT
>CAYPQR010000472.1:0-2858 GCA_964412865.1 uncultured Intrasporangiaceae bacterium | reverse complement strand
TGAAGACCTTCTGCAGCCGCTCGGGGATGCCGTCCACGGCGCTGAGATCGCCCTGTGCACGGAGCAGTTCGCCGCGCACGTCATCCCAGATGCCCTCGTCCTGCAGTGCGCGCACCAGGTTCCGGTTGACCTCGAGGAACTTGCCCGACGACGTGGTGCGGCTGAAGATCTGCGAGAACTGCGGGTCGAGGCCGGGTGTCGTGCCGGCAACCAGGCCGATCGACGCGGTCGGCGCGATCGCCATGAGGGTCGCGTTGCGCATACCCTTGGCGACCTTGCCGCGCAGCGCATCCCAGTCCATGCGGGTCGTGCGGTCCACCTCGACCGGCACCCCGCGGCCGCGCTCCATCGCCTCGATCGTGTCGATCGGCACGAGGCCCCGAGACCAGCCCGACCCGTCGAAGTTGGCGTATGAGCCGCGCTCCTGCGCGAGGTCTGCGGATGCGTCGATGGCATGCCAGCTGATGAACTCGACCAGGCGGTCGATGAGTTCGTACGCTTCCTCGGACTCGTAGGACAGGCCGAGCCGCTCCACGACATCGGTGAATCCCATGACCCCGAGTCCGATCGCGCGGTTCTGGTCGTTGGAGTGCTCGGACTCCGGCACGGACGATCGGGTGATGTCGATGAGGTCGTCGAGTTGGCGCACCGCCAGTCGCGCGCTCTCGGCCAGGCGATCCCAGTCCCAGACGCCGTCCGCCAAGTGCCGTGACAGGTTGATGGACGCGAGGTTGCACACCGACACGTTGTCGCGGTCCTGAGGCAACGTGATCTCGGTGCACAGGTTGGACAGGTGGATCGTGCCGGTGTTGTCGTTGAGGGCCCGCTGGTTGATCGTGTCCTTCCAGGTGAGCCACGGGTGCGACTGGTCCTGCAGCGAGACGAGGATGGCCCGATATTGCTCCCTCGCCCGGATCCTCTTGAATGCCCGCAGCGTTCCCGCTTCTGCCATGTGGACGTACTCGGCATACCGGCGGGAGAACGCGTCGCCGGTGAGTTCGACGAGGTCCGGAGTCTCGAGCGGATCGAAGAGATACCAGGGCTCGTCGGCGGCCACCCGCTTCATGAACTCGTCGCTGATCCACACCGCGATGTTGGCGGTGCGGGTGCGGCGGTAGGGATCGCCGGCGTTCTGCCGCAGGTCCAGGAACTGTGGGAAGTCGAGGTGCCAGTTCTCCATGTAGAAGCACAGGGCACCGAACTTCTTGCCGCCGCGGGAGACGGCACGCAGGATCGAGTCGATCGTGTGCATGAACGGAATGGGCCCGGTCGACGTCGTGTTGTTGCTGCGGATCGGGCTACCCTCTGCCCGCAGCTTGCTCACGGACAGGCCGATCCCGCCGGTGCCCTTCGTCAGCCACATGACGTCGCGCATCGACTTGGCGATGTGCTCGATGTCGTCGTCCATCTGCATGACGAAGCAGTTCGACAGCTGGGGCGTCGTCGTGCCCGCGTTGACCAGTGTCGAGCCGGCGGCCAGGTAGTCCAGATCGGCCATCTTGCGATAGAAGCGGATCGCCGCCTGTGTCGGCTCCTTCTCGTTCACCGACAGTCCCATCGCGACACGCATCCAGAAGTATGCCGGCACCTCGAGCGGTTCGCCGTGCGGATTCGTCGCAAGATAGCGGTTTTTCAGCGTCGTGATGCCGATGTAGCGCAGCGCCTCGTCCTTGCGGTGGTCGAGCTGCGCGGCCAGCTCCTCGAGGTTGTAGGCGCTCGCCAGCCGGGGATCGAAGAGGCCGTCCTCGACGGATTCGCGGATGTAGCCGGGGAACCGTGCCTGATGCAGGAGCGCGAGCTCCGACTGGGTCTCGAAGTCACCGAGCACCTTCTTGTAGAGCGTCTTGAGCAGCAGACGGGAGGCGATCACGTCGAAGTCGGGGTCGTCCTTGACGTTTTGGATCGCGACCTGGATCGCCGCTTGGTCGAGCTGCTCGGTGGTGATGCCGTCGAACAGTGTGATCTCCAGCTCGGACGCGAGTTGCATCGTCATCGAGATCGAGTCGGGCAGGCCGTCGGCGGCGCGCTCGATGGCGCGGTTGATGCGGTCGGCGTCGTAGGGTTCGCGGCTGCCGTCGCGTTTGGTGACGTGGATGGTCACGTGAAAACTCCTCCCTCGCGGTCGAGGTCCGAGACCCGACGGGGAGGCGAGGAGGCGGCCCACGGCATACGCCACGGGTCGTGCTCGTCGTAGGCCCTCCCTCGGGGCCGCAGACCACCACCCGGGGTCCCGGGTGGTGCACTGGCAGGTCTTCGGACTCGTGATTCGGAGCGTCTGCTCACCTACTGGCCGTCGCTTCCCAGGCCGGAGCCCAGTGCTGATGACGGCGTTCGTCCTCACTCACCGCTGCGGGGCAGTTCCGGATTCGCACCGGATTCCCTCTTGCCTCGGAACCTCCGCGGACGGCGGTTTCGAACCAGCTGCTGGCAGCACACTATCTAGGGGGAGCCGATTTTCCAAACACCAACATGTTGTGTCGCGGACTGTGCCTGTTTATTGCCTGAGGCCTCGGGATAATCTGAGCATGTGCGAGTGATCGCATGAGTGAACACCGAATCAAACTGTGAGGAGTTCAACCAGTGGCGGACTACACACTGCCCGAGCTGCCGTACGACTACGGAGCGCTCGAACCGCACATCTCGGGCGAGATCATGGAATTGCACCACAGCAAGCATCACAAGGCGTATGTCGGCGGCGCCAACACCGCGCTGGAGAAGCTCGCTGAAGCACGGGACAAGGACGACCTCGGCAGCGTCAACCTGCTGGAGAAGAACCTTGCGTTCAACCTGGCCGGTCACGTGAACCACTCGGTCTTCTGGCCCAACATGTCCCCGGACGGCGGCGACAAGCCGGACGG
>CAYPQR010000471.1:0-2870 GCA_964412865.1 uncultured Intrasporangiaceae bacterium | reverse complement strand
TCGGCCGGCCCTCTTCGGTGACCACGATTCCCCAGCGATCATGACTGCCGAGCGCGGCGGCGAACGGACCGCTCAGCCGATCGAGATGTGGCGCCAGGCCAGGGTGGGCCCCGGCGAGCCGCAGGGTCGCGGTTGCCCATGCCGGGTCGAGTCCCAGCCACGTCGACACGGGCCGGTGGAGATCACCTGCGAGCTGGTCCTGTTCGCCGAATGCCGCTCTGAGCAGGGTACGTCTGCCGAAGCCGGGCACGTCGAAGTGGCGGCTCACGCGGAAGACCTGCTCCGGCATACCTCCGGAGGTCACCCGGCGGCCGGCGGTCTGCCATACCCACACCCGTCCGCCGCGCCCATGCCGCTCGCCCGCGCCGCCGATGATCCCGATGTGCAAGGGCCCCGCACCCGGGACTGATGCGGCAAGCAGATTCGTCAGGCCGGGCGCCAGACCGGTGCCCGCCGCGATCGGGCGGCGTGGCGACAGCCGGGCGAGCCGATCGAGATAGCTGCCCTCCGCGCTGATGTCGAGGAACGCCGCACCGGCATCGGTGATCATTCCGGCCAGGCGCGGACTCTCGACACCCGTGGCGTTCACGACAATGTCGTTGGCGGCGGCGATGTCGACCATGCTGCCGAGGTCGTCGAGCTGCACGATCCGGCGTTCGGCGGCAGGGATCCGGGCGAGCCTGTGTGGATCCCTGCCCACTGCAGTCGTCTCGTGGCCCCTCGCGGACGCCTGCTCGAGGATGCGGCGGCCCACTGCGCCGTATGCCCCGAGCACCGCCACGCGCATCACGAGTGTCCCCCCGCTTCCGGTCGCGTGGCGGCCGGGAGGAACAGGCTTGCGACGATGGCGACGACGGCCGCGCCCAGAGCGGCGGACCAGAAGGCAGGAGAAAACGATTCGACAGCTGGATGCGCAGTCGCCAGGGCCACGGAGGCGATGGTCGACAGCGCCGCGACGCCGAAGGCCCCACCCAGTTCGTGTGCGGTGCTGACGATGGCCGAGCGCAGCCCACCGTCATCGGGACCGGCCGACATGAGTGCCGAGGTGAACGCGGTGACGAAGACGGCACCGATCCCCAGTGCGGACAGCGTCAGCCCGCAGACGAGGATCGTCCGGCCGCCGGCAATGGCGGCGACCGCCTCGCCCACCGCAGCCAGCGCCAGGCCGGCCGCACCGACCGCCCGCGCGGGCACGCGCCTCAGCAGGTGACCGGCCAAGTGAGCTCCGAAGGCCACTGCTGCCGCAATAGGCAGGAATTCCAGTCCTACCCGCAGCGGCGCGTCGCGGTAGACGCGCTGGAGCACAAAACTGCCCAGGAAGAAGTTGCCGATCATGAGTGCGGTCGCGACGATCATCAGCAGCGCGCCTGCGGCCACAGGCGCGGAGCGCAACAGGGAGACACGCAGCATCGGCTCCGCGCGGCGCCGGCTGGTCACGCCGAAGACCACCCACGCGGCCGGCCCCGAGATGAGGGCGATCAGAGTCGCGGCCGAACCCCAGCCCGCGTTGCCGGCACTCACCAGCCCGTAGACGAGCAACGCGGTCCCCACGGTGACGAGCGCGGCCCCGGGCAGGTCGGGCCGGCCGGCGCCGACCGGTCTGACACGGCTGGTCACCAGCGGCAGGGCGAGAAGGATGGCGAGGCCGATCGGCACGTTGATCGCGAAGATCCACGGCCAGCCGACGGCGCTGGTGATCAGGCCACCCAGGGATACGCCGATCGCCGTGCCCACGGCGCTCAGCGAACCCCATACGGCGAGCGCCTTGCCCCGCGCGGTGCCCTCGACCGTGGCAAGCATCACCGCCAGGGCCGCCGGAGACACCATGGCCGCGCCGATGCCCTGCAGAGCCCGGCCCATCAGGAGTGTCGTCGCGCCGGGTGCGAGCGCGCAGATCAGCGAGGCGAGCACGAACAGGCACAGGCCCCCGGCCAGGACGCGCCGTGCTCCGAGCCGGTCGGCGGCCTTCCCGCCGGCGAGCACCAGGCCACCGAAGACGGTCGTGTAGAGCGCTATGACCCAGGTCAAGGCGGCGCGCCCCAACCCGAGGCCGGCGGCGATGGACGGGAGCGCGACATTCACCACCGTGATGTCGAGCACCAGCATCAATTGCGCCGTCGCGAGCACCCCAACGGTCAGCGCCGAACGTCTCTGCCCGACCTTCGTCGAGCGCATCAGAGTCTGCTGCATCATCTCCTAATTCATACAGCGATGTTCGAGTTAGCGAGATGCTAACATAACTTGAACAACAGCGTTCGACTTATTTGGAGTGATGATGCGGTCCACGGAGGCAGACTCGTCCGGTGCGGAGAGGACCCCACGTGCGGATGCGCGTCGCAGCGTCGCCGCCATCCTCGATGCCGGAGAACGGTGTCTGACACGCGATCCGGACGCTTCGACGACGCAGATCGCGCGCACCGCAGGCGTGGGACGGGTGACGCTCTACGGGCACTTCTCGTCGAGAACGCAATTGATCGAGGCGATTTTCGCGAGGGTGATGGAGCGCACGGAGGACACGCTCGGGCAGGTCGACCTCGACGGGGACCCCGTCGATGCGCTACGGCGACTGGTGGCCGCCAGCTGGCGCGTCGTTCATCGCTTCCGCGCGATCCTTGCCGCCGCCGAACGAGAACTGCCACCGGCCGCGATCCGCGAGCACCACGAGCGCCACGTGGCACGTCTCACACAACTCATGCTCCGCGGACAGCACGACGGCGCATTCCGTCAGGACGTTCCGGCAGAGTGGCTGGTCGCGGCATCCATGGCGCTGATGCACACCGGCGCCGAAGAAGTGCGCGCCGGCCGCCTCGACGACGACATCGCCGACGCCACGGTCGTGCAGACCGTGCTGGGCGCATGTCTGGCCCCCA
>CAYPQR010000470.1:0-2874 GCA_964412865.1 uncultured Intrasporangiaceae bacterium | reverse complement strand
AGGGGCAGCTCGAGATGCGTTCGGCCGACCAGGCACACACACTGGATGCCTTGGAGGGTGAGTTCCCGCAATATCAGTCGATATTCGACGGCCTCGAGGCGCCAGCTGTGAGAGTCGTGGTAGACCGGCGTCGCCTGATCGACGTGCTGGAGAGCCAGTCGGCGGACGACACGGTCGTGTTGAGCTGCGGGGACGACCATCTGGATGTGCGCCTGGACGCGGACCGTCATGGCACGCGGATCGAGGCCGCATGCGACGGCGGACCGAGCTCCGTCGCATTCAACCCCGCTCTGATCACGGCGGCACTGCGTGCCGGTGTCGGCCCGGATGCCCTGTTGGAGTGGGTTGCCCAGGATCGCCCCGTCACCGTGCGAACGGCCGACCAGGGCACCTTCACCACTTTGGTGATGCCGGTGCGCGTCGACCGGGACGCCGGGAAATGACCTTGCTCACGGCTCAGCTGACCGACTGCCGAGACCGCGGCCGGACTCACGGCCCCCGGACGTGACGAGTGGCCACTTCCCGCGGGTGAGCCGGAGGGCGCACACGCACCAAGTGACCACTCGATCAACGCCTGCTCAGGAGGCCATCTCCGATGGTTTCTCCTCGGCCGGCCGCGTCATCGGACGCGTGGTGTGCTCATGCTTCTTCATCTGACCGATCCGGCGCTGCCGCATGAGCAACCGCTGCGTCGTGGCATTGACAATGTGTGAGGATCGTGGCATCCAATCTCCCTTCGTGACCTGGCCCTCTCTGGGCCGACCGGAGCGCGGCCGCGAAGCGGCAGCACTCGACAGTCATAGGGTCCAACGGCGAGATGTTGGATTTTGTTCCCGGCTGTGTGCGATTGTTTGACGTCAGGATGCGATGAATCGGCGAATGGTCGCGAGGTCGCTGTCGATGTTGGCCGACGCCTCGATGACCTGATCCACGAGTTCGTCACGCTGGGAGGCCGATTCGGCGTCGAGCCGCTCGTCGGCCGCGACGGTCTTGACCCAACTCGTGACGGTCGCGGTGCGCTGCTGGAAGTGCAGGGTGCGCTGTCGGAACCGGTCGGCGAGCTCCGGGTCGAGCAGGTCGCCCATGTGCACGATGCCGTCGTTGACGTGCTCCTCGGCATACACGGCCGCGGCCACGGCCGCCAGCTGTCGCCGGGGGTCGGCGCCGTCGTGCGGCACGAAGGCCTCCGTGAAGGACGCGACCTGCCCCGTGATGCCGTCGAACTCCGCCGCTGCGGCGGGATCGAGCCCCTCGTCCGGGTCGAAGTCGCGGATCGCGCCGCTGGTCCGCTCCAGCATCGGTGACAGCGCGTCGAGTTCGGCCTGGTCGACCCGCTCACCGAGCAGCCGGAGCATGGTGCGGTAGTCGTAGGCGCGACGCAGGTATGCGTAGAGCAGCACCAGTCCGTTGAGCTGCAGCTTGGCGTCCACAGTGGGCAAACCTCCGATGGCGGGAACCGGGCGTCGAGCAGGGCCAGCGTACCTGCCGGTGTGAAGGGGCCCGTGGTATGACGGTCGCGAGGGTGGAAATCGTCGAGTGAGTCTGGAGACGTGATGCGAGTCGCCGTGCCGAAGGAGATCAAGGTCGCCGAATACCGGGTGGCCATCACCCCGCCGGGCGTCCACGAGTTGACGCGCGCCGGGCACCAGGTGTGCATCGAGCGCGGCGCCGGGGTCGGCTCGTCCATATCGGACGACGAGTATGCCGCAGCCGGCGCGACCATCGTGGACACGGCGGACGAGGTGTGGCGCTTCGGCGAACTCGTGCTGAAGGTCAAGGAGCCGATCGAGCAGGAATACGACCGGATGCGCGAGGGGCAGGTGCTCTTCACCTATCTGCACCTTGCGGCGGACGAGCGGCTGACCCGCGAGTTGACCGACCGGAAGGTGACGGCGATCGCCTACGAGACGGTGGAGGCCGACGACGGGTCGCTGCCGCTGCTCGCGCCGATGAGCGAAGTCGCCGGCAAGCTCGCCGTGCAGGTCGGCGCCTTCCACCTGATGCGCGCGGGCGGTGGCCGCGGTGTGCTGCTGGGCGGCGTGCCCGGTGTGCAGGCGGCGAAGGTGGTCGTGATCGGTGCGGGCACGTCGGGCATCAACGCCGCGGACGTCGCGCTCGGGATGCAGGCGCAGGTCGTCGTGCTCGACACCAATGTGGAGAAGCTGCGCGCCGCCGACCGCATCCACCAGGGGCGGGTGCAGACCATCGCGTCCAACGCCTACCAGGTCGCGCAGGCCGTCACGGAGGCCGACCTGGTCATCGGGGCGGTGCTGCGGGCGGGTGCGAAGGCACCCACGGTCGTATCCCATGAGCTGGTCGCCGCCATGCGTCCGGGGTCGGTGCTCGTCGACATCGCGATCGACCAGGGTGGGTGCTTCGAGGACTCCCATCCGACGACCCACGAGCATCCCACGTTCGACGTCGAGCACTCGGTGTTCTACTGCGTCGCCAACATGCCCGGTGCGGTGCCCAACACCTCCACCTACGCCCTCACCAACGTCACGCTGCCGTATGCGGTGGCGATCGCCGGTCACGGCTGGCGGGAGGCGCTGCGGCGCGACCAGGTGCTCGCGCGCGGACTCAACACGCACGCGGGCCGGCTCGTCAACGGGCCGGTCGCCGAGGCGCACGGTCTGGAGCACACGCCGCTGGACACCGTGCTCGGCTGAGCGGCCGGGCGCGCTTCGAGGCGGCTCGGCGGGGCGTCGTAGGGTCGGCCCATGGAATCTCGTTATCTGGGTAGAAGTGGACTGCGCATCTCCGAGCTCGCCTACGGCAACTGGCTGACGCACGGCTCGCAGGTGGAGAGGGAGCAGGCCCTCGCCTGCGTCAAGGCGGCGCTCGACGCCGGCATCACCACCTTCGACACCGCCG
>CAYPQR010000469.1:0-2884 GCA_964412865.1 uncultured Intrasporangiaceae bacterium | reverse complement strand
GACGCGAAACCCAGTCCGAGATATCGGCCCTCGTCTCTCGCCTGCTGCTGCCGGCGGCGGAAGGCGGGCACGTCGATCAGCTGGGCTGCCCGCTCGAGGGTCTCGCGCGTGGTGACGCCGGCGAGCGGCCGGCCGGTCACCATCGCGGCGTCGGGATCGTCCAGTCCGACGACGTTCGCGCGCCGCACCTCCAGCGGGTCCATGTCGAGTTCCCGCGCGATCAGGTCGATCAGCCGCTCACGCACGAACGTCTCCGACGCCCACGGGCCGCGATAGGCGACATACGTCGCCTTGTTGGTCACCACGACGGACGAGGTGAACGACAACGCGCCGATCTTGTAGGCGTTGGGCAGCATCTCGGTCGCGATCTGCGTGACGAGCCCGCCCAGCCCCGGATACGATCCGCCGTCGATGACCATGTCGGCGCGCAGCGCGAGGATCTGCCCGGCGTCGGTCACGGCGGCCTCGACGTCGTAGCGCTCGTCGCGTGCCTGACCCGCAGAGCACAGGTGCTCGAAGCGGTCCTCGACCCACTTCACCGGCCGCTCCAGCATCCTGGCGGCGACCGCGACGCACACGTCCTCCCGGGTGGCGCCGGTCTTGAGCCCGAACGACCCGCCGATGTCGCCCGCGCGCACTCGCACCTTGTCGGTCTCGACCCCGAGGCGGGCCGCGAGCGCCTGGCGGTACGGCTGCAGACCCTGGTTGGCCGACCATACGAGGAATTCCCCGGTGTCGGGCTCGTAGCCGGCGACGATGCCCCGGCACTCCATCGGCACGTTCTGGTAGCGGTGCTGCGCCAGGCGGGCACGAATCACCTTGTCCGCGCGAGCGAATGCCGCGTCGACGTCACCGAAGGTCTTGGTCGTGGGCGGCACGATGACGTTGGATCCGAGGTCGTCGAAGACAGGGGTGCTCGACGCGTCGAGCGCCTGGTCGATCGTCGTCACCGCCGGGAGATCGTCGTAGTCGACAACCACGAGGTCGCAGGCGTCCTCGGCGAGGCGTCGGCTCTCCGCGACGACGATCGCGACGGGGTCGCCGACGTGGCGCACCTTGTCGGTCGCGAGGGCCGAATACACGGGTTTGTCCATGCCGCCGAACAATCCGGCGATGCCGTATCCGCCCGGGGTGACCAGATCCTTCATCTCCTCGCCGGTGACCACGGCAAGCACTCCGTCGGCGCCTCGCGCCTCGTCGACGTCGATCGACGAGATGCGGGCGTGCGCGAGCGGACTGCGCACGAACGCCGCGTGCACCATCCCGGGCAGGACGACGTCGTCGATGTAGTGACCGCGACCCGTCAGGATGCGCGGGTCCTCGCTGCGCCGCACCGACGCCCCGACGAAGCGTGCACCGGCCTGCGCGGTCATCGCGCCTCCTCCAGCTCGTCGCCCGCCGGTTCGTCGGCCGCTGCTGCGGCCCGCATGACGCCGTCGACGATCGACTGATAGCCGGTGCAGCGACAAATGTTGCCCGAGAGCGCTTCTCGCACCTGTGACTCCGTCGGATGCGGGTGCTCACGGAGCAGCGCGGTCGCCTGCATGAGGAAGCCGGGTGTGCAGAAGCCGCACTGGAATCCGTGGCTCTCCCACATCGACTCCTGCAGCGGGCTCAGGTCGTCGCCGTCGGCGAGGCCCTCGACGGTGGTGACGTCGGCGCCGTCGGCCTGCACCCCGAGCATGAGGCACGAGCGAGCGGGTCGGCCATCGACGAGGACGGTGCAGGCACCGCACACGCCGTGCTCACAGCCGAGATGGGTTCCGGTGAGCCCCAATTCGGTGCGCAGCACGTCGGCGAGTGTCTGCCTCGGCTCGACTGCCGCCGACCGCTCCTCGCCGTTGACCGTGACCGTGATCTGTGTCATGTGCGATCCTCCTGCGCGTCGAGCGCGGCTCGTTCGAGTGCTCTGCGGACCACCACACGGGCCAGGTGCACGCGGTATGCACTGCTGCCGTGCAGGTCTGCCGACGGGGCGAGTCCTTCGGCGGCCGCATCGGCCGCCGCGTCGAATGCCGCCGCCTCCGGCGCCCGGCCGCGCAACGCCTCTTCCGCCTCAGGTCGTCGCACCGGCTGGTCGGCGACACCGATCAGCACGATCCGTGCGTCGTCGATCGTGCCGTCGCCGGCGAGGGTGACCTGGGCGGCGACTCCGGTGATCGCGAAGTCACCCTCACGCCGGGCGACCTCGTCGAAACAGGCGCCGGTCCGCGGCGGCGCGACCGGGAAGCGGATCTGTGTGACGAGTTCATCGTCCTCGAGGTCGGTGGTGAGGAAGCCCTGGAAGAAGTCCGCGGCGGCGATCGTGCGCACGCCGCGCTCCTTGCTGCACGCCACGATCTGCGCGTCGAGCGCGAGCGCCACCGCGGGGGTCTCGGCCGCGGGATCGGCATGGGCGATCGTGCCGCCGAGCGTGCCGCGGCTGCGGATGGCCGGGTGGCCGATGAGCGGCATCGCGCGCGACAGCAGCGGCACATGCCGGCGCACCAACTCCGACGTCTCGACCGTGTGCTCCCGGGTCATCGCGCCGACCGCCAGGCTGCCGTCGTTCACTTCCTGGCCGTCGATCCCGGGCACCCGGGCGATGTCGATGACCACGGAGGGCCGCGCCATACGAAGGGCCAACAGCGGCACCAGGCTCTGGCCGCCGGCGAGAACCTTGGCGTCCCAACTGTGCTCGGCGAGAAGTGACAACGCCTCGTCCATCTCGTGCGGTGCGAAATAGTCGAACGGCGGCAACTTCACGACGTGGGCTCCTCGCTGCGATGGATCGCGTTGCCCGCCGCGCGTCGCCGACATGCCCGGGCTCGGCAGGCTCTCCGGCTCACTATGGTCACGCGACGCCGCCGTGTCAACGAAAAGCCCGGATCCACCGGCTACGGGG
>CAYPQR010000468.1:0-2892 GCA_964412865.1 uncultured Intrasporangiaceae bacterium | reverse complement strand
GGCACCAAGATGCGCCCGGCGGGCAGCTGCTACGTCTGTGAGGGATGCGGCAGCACCTCCGGCTGCAGCTGATCGCGAGAGGGCGCGGGTAGCGCCCGAAGAACTGGGCCGAACGGCACCTCCACGGGGTGGTGCCGTTCGGCCCAGTTCGTGGTGGTCCGTGCACGGGCCGTCCCGGAGTCTGTTCAGCTCGATTGGGAGCGGGCTGAGCGCGGCACATACGACTGGGAGCGGGCTGAGCGCGGCACATACGACGCGATCGGCCCGCTGCCGGGATGCGGCGTTCTCAAGAGTAGGCAGAGCGCGTCACAATTGCCGCCTCCAGCCTACTCTTGCGAATGCCACGCAATCGGCAGCGGGCAGATCGCGCTCCTGGACGCATCTCGTCCCACAGGCCGAACCGCCACCGGCGACGTTCCGAGAATCTGGACCGTTGAGCAGCGGATGAAGCATCTGCTCCACAGCGGTGATCTCAACGGGAATCGCTCAGCGGCCATCCGTAGGGGGCCCCTCCCGGACCAGCCGACGAGCGGCGTGTCCCGTATGGAAGCAGCCTCTTAGGACACATCACCGCCGGGTGGACGGTGACGACGACACCGCACTTCTCGTCGCCGGTGGTGGTTCGTCAGGCGCAACTCCTTCTTATACGCTCTACACCGTGCGCTTCTCCCAGGCCAACGAGCCGCGACCGGGTGAACTGACACTTGGTAACTGGGATCTTGGGGGCACAGTCTCGGCGTGGTCATACGCCCACGCAGATGAACTCTTTCCTGCTGGACGGCTGGTCCCGGGACGCCCGGCGCTCACTCTTGAGGACGACCTTCCCGAAGCGCCGATCGCGATCGAGGAAGAGCTGAGATCCGGTCTCGTCGAATCTGCGGTGGCGCTCAGGCACGGGCGAATCGCCTATCACGGGCCGACCCCTGCCAACCGACCGCGACTGTTGATGTCAGTGTCGAAGGTGGTCCCGTCTCTGCTCATTGGCATCCTCGTCGACCAAGGAATCGTCGACTACGCGAACCCCATCAGTGAGTATCTGCCGCAGCTCGGTCAACAGTGGGACGGCTGCCGACTCCTCGACGTGCTCGACATGGCCTCAGGTGTTGCGTGTCCCGAAGTCGGCGACTCGGGCGCGTACCTCGATCCGAAACACCCCTTCTTTCAATTCGAGGCCAGCCTGGGGTGGCGCCCGCAGACGAGGCCGGACAGCCCATTCGAACTTGCGCTCAGCTACGACCGCGTCGGACAGCCAGGTACGGCGTACGACTACACCTCGGTCAACACCTTTCTGCTGGCCTGGGTGATTGAAACCGTCACCGGTGACCGATTCACCGAAGTTGTGCAGCAACGGGTATGGGACCAATTAGCGCTGACGAGGGATGCCGCGTGGGCTGTCAACGATGCCGGCACCGCCGTCGCGCACGGCGGACTGATCATGTCGACCGAAGACCTCGCCCGCTTCGGCACCGTGTTCACCCCATCGGGTGGCGTGCTCGGCCACGACCTGGTCGTTCCCGCTTCCTACATGGGCGTGCTGCGCCGACCCCGCAGCTTCCGTGCTCCTTGGACCCCTGCGCATGCGTGGCCTGCCGGCCAGTGGAACTGGGTCACCACAGAGGGCGACATGTTCAAGAGCGGCTTTGGCGGCCAGGGCCTATTCATCTCGCCAACACGAGACGTCGTCATCGCCTTCACGGGTACACCCGGTGCCGATGGCACCACGAACCACCTTGGTCGGATGTGTCAGGAGTGGGCAGATTCCTTGACACGGTGACCGTCGGGTGATCATGCCGAAACGCGGCAGCGCCACCGAGTGGCGCCGAATCGCGCGCGGATCCGCTTGTAGTCACCAGACAACCGAACGTGTGCAGGACAGGCTCGGTGTGTCATCACAGGTCGAGAGTCGGCTCCACCGAGCTGATGGTCTTGCCGCACGCCCGTGCGTACTCGATCTCACGTCGTGTCGATGATCCGACGTAGCCGCCTTCGCTCACCACACGTACCTCGTCCGCCAGGTCGATCCGCCTCAGGTGCAACTCGGCGAGGGCCGCGCGTTTGGAGGGGGTCAATTCTTCGCTGATCGCTTCGGGACCGAGCACGATCATGCCCAATGAGGTCAGTCGTTGCCGTTCCCGCTGGAACAGGCGCTCGAAACGCAGCGAACCGCACAGGCAGACCACCCTGGGTTGTTCGCCGGTGTCCACTCCAGAACCTCCTCGCTGATCGGTGACGACGAAGTGTCCGTGCCACGCGGGCCATCGACTGACGACGCAGCCGCGAGATGACAGCACGTCCCGGTCGCCGATCCGCAGTTGGGGCACGTCAGGGCATCAAACTGCCTGCGGTAGGTGCACCTCGTGCAGTACTCGCCACGAGCTCGGCTCCGTGGCGCCGGCAATGAGAAGAACGGTGTCGACGTGCGCTGTGATCGGTAGGCTCGCCCGAACGGCCTCCTCTGCGGCACGCATTGCAGCCGGATCGGCGCCACCGTGCGAATCGGCGACGGTCAGGTGCGGCACGACGTCGTCGTGAACGCCACCGTAAGGCGGGTGCTGCGGAAATGCCTGCCAAACAGCGGTTGTCAACCGTCGAAACGGCGCGTCATGCTCGGCGGCCAACCACAGCACCTCGTCGCCGAACCAGCGAGTGTGGGTAAACCGACAGTCGAATGCCTCGACGGACGTCACCGCCGTTGCCAACGCCAAGATGACTTCATCGTTGATTTCGGATGGGTTGACGAACGGGTACAAGACGGTGACATGCGCCGGGACACCCCACCGCTCCGCAGGGTCGAGGTCGTGACGGTGGGCGCCGACCGCGGGTTCTGCCGCCGGGATCGGGATGATGACAGCACTCTCCGCCGGTTCCGGGGCGTCCCTCGCACGAGTGAGA
>CAYPQR010000467.1:0-2900 GCA_964412865.1 uncultured Intrasporangiaceae bacterium | reverse complement strand
AGACCCTGGGCCTCGAGTCGCGCGCGGCGTTCTACGAGGGCACCGGCGCATACCGGGACATGGTCGTCACGCATCTCTTCCAGATCCTGGCATTCACCGCGATGGAGCCGCCGACCGCGCTGGAGTCACGGGCCATCACCGACGAGAAGAACAAGGTCTTCCGCTCGATGGAGCCGATCGAACCGAGCGACGTGGTGCGCGGTCAATACCAGGGCTACCGTGACGAGCCGGGGGTCTCACCCGAGTCGGAGACCGAGACGTTCATCGCGCTCAAGTGCTATATCGACAACTGGCGCTGGGCGGGCGTCCCGTTCTATCTGCGCACCGGCAAGAAGATGGCCGAGGGACAGCGGATCATCTCGATCGCGTTCAAGGAGCCGCCGAAGTCGATGTTCCCCACCGGTTCCGGCGTCGGCCAGCACGGCCCCGACCATCTGACGTTCGATCTGGCCGACAAGTCGAAGATGTCGCTGTCGTTCTATGGCAAGCGCCCCGGCACCGGATTCCGCCTCGACAAGCTGTCGATGCAGTTCGCGATGCAGGAGTACGACTGGGCCGGCTCGGCACTGGAGGCCTACGAGCGACTCATCTACGACGCCGTGCAGGATGACCACACCCTGTTCACGGCCGCGGAGGGCATCGAGCGCGTCTGGGCGATCTCGCAGGCGCTGCTGGACAACCCGCCGCCGGTGCGGCCGTATTCGCCGGGCACGTGGGGTCCCAACCAGATCCATCAGATGATCGCGCCGCATGCCTGGCGGCTGCCCTTCGAGCGGCGCTGGCGCGAGAAGCGCTGACCTTCCGGGCGCACGACGGCGCTGCGGTCGGCCCCGAGGATGCGATCCGCGCGCGCACGGGCGAGACTGGTGCCATGAGCATCGAGGAATCGCCCGCTCCGCGGACCCCCTCGCCCGAGACGCGGGTGAGGTTGTCGTATGACGCGATCGCCACCGAATACGGCGAGGTGCTGCGGCACGAACTCGACGACAAGCCCCTCGATCGCGCGCTGCTCGCGGCCTTGGTGGAGATGAGCGGCGCCGGCAGAATCGCGGACCTCGGCTGCGGCCCCGGTCACGTGACACGCCATCTGGCGTCACTGCATCCCGACGTCATCGGCATCGACATCTCCCCCGGCATGATCGAGATCGCCCGGCAGGAGGCGCCGGGAGTGCGATTTCAGGTGGCCTCGATGCTCGACCTTCCCGTCGACGACGAGGCGTGGTCGGGTGCGGCCGTGCTGTTCTCGATCATCCACCTGCGAGAGACCCGGCGGATGGACGCGTTCAGCGAGCTGCGGCGGGTGCTGCGGCCCGGCGGGGTCGCCCTCATCTCGTTCCACATCCGCAGCGAGAAGTATGACGCGGGAGACCTGGCCCACCTCGATCACTGGTATGAACAGGACATCGACCTCGACCGCTACTTTCTCGACCCGGAGCAGGTCATCGCCGAGGTCGACACGGCGGGCTTCGACCTCATCTCGGTGACGACGCGCCTTCCCGGCGGCAACGAGGTGCCGACCGAGCGGGCCTACCTGTTCGTCCGCAAGCCCGGCTGACCGGCGCTCACCGGTCGATCATCGGGCGATATCCGTCCGCCTTCAACGCGTCGAGCACCTGGCTGCGGTGGTCGGGGCCCTTGGTCTCGACCTCGACCGCGATCTCGACCTCGTCGACCGACAGGGTCGCCTCGCTGCGCGCGTGGCGCACCTCGACCACGTTGGCGTCCTGCTGCGCGAGGTCGGTGAGCAGGCGGGCCAGCGAACCGGGGTGGTCGGGCACCCGCACGGTGAGCCGCAGATAGCGTCCCGCCGCGGCCATGCCGTGCCGGATGATGCGCATCATCAGCAGCGGGTCGATGTTGCCACCCGACAGCACCGCGACGACCGGACCGTCGACCCGCTCGATTGCGCCCTCCAGCAGCGCGGCGACCGCGGCGGCCCCGGCCGGCTCGACCACCAGCTTGGCACGCTCCAGCAAGAACAATTGCGCCCGCGACAATGCGGTCTCCCCGACCGTCACGACCTCGTCGACGAGCTCGCGGATCATCGCGAACGGCACCTGACCCGGACATCCCACCGCGATGCCGTCGGCCATGGTCGCCATCTTGTCGAGGGCGACCGGATGCCCGGCCCGCAACGACGCGGGGTATGCCGCGGCCTGCTCCGCCTGCACGCCGATCACGCGCACGTCGGGCGACTTGGCCTTCACCGCGCAGGCGATGCCGGCGAGCAGGCCGCCGCCGCCGGTGCTGACGACGACGGTGCGCACGTCCGGGCACTGGTCGATGATCTCCAGCCCGCACGTCCCCTGACCGGCCACGATGTCGGGGTGGTCGAACGGCGGGATCAGCACCGCGCCGGTCTCCTCCGCCCACCGCTTCGCATGCACCATCGACTCGTCGAGGTAGTCGCCCACCTGCTCGACCTGCGCGCCGTAGCCGCGGGTCGCCTGCAGCTTCGGCATCGCCGCACCGACCGGCATGTAGACCTTGGCCTTGATGCCCAGCAGGCTCGCCGCGAGCGCGACGCCCTGCGCGTGGTTGCCCGCGCTCGCGGCCACCACGCCGCGAGCCTTCTCCTCGTCGGACAGGTGCGACATACGGGTGTATGCGCCGCGGATCTTGAACGAGCCTGCGCGCTGCAGGTTTTCGCACTTGAGGAAGATGTCGCGCTTCGCCCGCACCGACAGCGCACGCGATCGCTCCAGCGGCGTCGGGCCTATGACGTCGCGCAGTCCGTCGCGCGCTGCCTCGATATCGGCCAGGGTCACCGGAAGTTCACTCACCCAGCCAGGGTAGCCACCTGCGCGCACCTCGACAGCGCAGCCTCACCGGGCCAGTTGGCAGCGCACGTCACGAGGTCTCGCTCCCCCGCGCGCTTCGCTTCATGCGGGAGGTGCCCC
>CAYPQR010000466.1:0-2902 GCA_964412865.1 uncultured Intrasporangiaceae bacterium | reverse complement strand
GCGTCGTCGAGGGACTCGTCGGGCACCACCTCACCGGCCAGCCCGATCCGGCAGGCCTCCTGCGCGGAAATCAGCTCGCCGGTGAAAAGCAGACGCTTCGCGGCGGCCGGGCCGACGGTAGTGGTCAGGCGTGCCGTGGTCCGCGGCGGGTAGACGACGCCGATCTTCGCCGGCGTGACCCCGAATCGGGCGCTGCTCGTGGTGATTCGCAGGTCGCAGGCCAGCGCGAGCTGCACTCCCCCGCCCACGCATACGCCGCGTATGGCCGCGACGGTCGGCTTGGGGAATGCCGCCAGCGCCTCCTCGCCGCGCTCGGGCGCGGACAGCGGCATCTCCGCGCCATCATCGGCGTCGTCGAGCCCGAGCGTCTCCGGCAGTGAGGAGATGTCGGCACCCGCGCAGAAGTGCTCTCCGTCGCCGGTGAGCACCACCGCTCGAATCGACGAGTCGGTCGCGAGCGCGGCCAGCACCTCGGGCAGCTCCCGCCACATGCGAGCGCTCATCGCGTTGCGCTTGCTGGGATTTGACAGGGTGACGGTGGCGACCGGGCCGCGGACTTCGCAGGCCACGTGGCCCTCATCAGGTGTTGCCGCAGCGGACGTCGCGTCAGTGTTCATCTGTTCGCCTCCCGTGCTCATCCGGCGCCGCCGGAACGCATCGGCCGGGGGCGGCTGTCCCAGGCTAATCAGTATGCCGAGAATCACCCCAGGCGGGCACCGTCGTCACCCATCACCGAACGTGCACTGAGTCATGCGCGGACTCGGAGCGGGCATGACCCACATCGACAGGTCGTTCAGGATAACTGTGGTCGTCGCTCGTCGACCGCGCACTCCCCGCCAGGGACTCAGCCAAGTGACGCCTGGACAACTCGTCCGTTGCATAGATGCCCACACCGCGCAGCCCCCGGGTCAGCAGCACCTTATAGACGTGCCTCACCAGCAGGTCGAACTCCTCGTCGGAAACCCTTTTGGGATTCTTGAAATCCGGGTCCTTGTTCGCAGATCGCACTGTCACCCAGCGACCATCACGCCAGACCAGATCGGGGCCAATGATCACGCCCGCGTAGTCATACTCGAAGCCCTGCGCCGTATAGACGCAACCGACCTGGCCGAACCCGAGTTCGTCCGTCGCCCACAGGGATGCAGGTGGTGCCCCGTCGACGGCACGGTCCCCCTTGAGGTTCCAGGGTCGCTCCCAGTCTCCGATGCGCACATCGGCGACCAGGCTGCCGTCCTTGCGCGGGTTGCTCCATGGCCAGCAGTAGCCGGCTGCCATACGCGCGCCGAATCCCTCGTCGAGCCGGCTCCGCAGCCAGGCTTCCAATTCGTCGGGCGTATCCATGACGTGGATCTCGAAGTCGTCCGGCGCGGGACCCGGTTCACCCTCTTCGAGCTCCAGCGTTTGCTGCACCCAAGCCACGTATTCCAGGGAGCCACCGCACCGGAACTGTGCGTCGAGGTCGACCCGAAGAACGTCGAGTCCCTGGGCCTTGGCCGCGGTCTCGATATCGGCAGCAGTGCCCAACTCTCCAGGGCGTACGACCTGGTGCTCGTCGAGGAGAAAGACCGGCACCCGTGCAGCGCTCAGCAACTCCTCGACCTGCGGCCGACCGGTGCGCAGCTCCTTGCGGGTGAACCGATTGGCGGAAGTCTCCCGGATCCGGTGCGCCTCGTCGAGTATCAGACAGTCCAGATCGTTCGGCTCCACTTCCATGAACGAGTTGAAATACTGGAAGGCCTTGCGCACTTTGGGCGCACGATGGCCGGCGACCTTGCGCAACGTCTGGGTGAACGACCGTGACCCCGTCGCATGGACGACGGACCGCCCCTGCCTCGCGAGTTCGCCCATCAGCGACAGCGCAATCACGCTCTTGCCGCTGCCTGGCCCGCCGGAGACGATCACGGCAGTCTTCTGATTGGCGCGTCGTGCGCTGCTGACCGCGTGCAGCACAAAGTTGTATGCGTCACGCTGCGCGTCGAGGAGCACGAACTGTTCACGATGCTGCACCTCTTGAGCAGCAAGAGCAAGTAACTGCTTGGACGGGCCGATCGCGCTGCCGAGCAAAGCATCTGCGGCGTCGGCACCACTGCCGACGTCGAACGTCTCGCGCAGCAACTGCCTGAACTCGCCACGACGCTGGCCGGTGAAGATCCGGCCGAACTGGTCTTCGGGCCGCCCGAGCAAGTCGTGCACCCCGGCATCATCTGCGTTGTGCAGGTATGCGACGCCGGACACGGACGTGGGGTGGTCGTGTAGCGACCTCGTGAGGTCCACGAGATATTCGCAGTACAGGTGGATCTGCTCCAACGGGTGAGTCGTCGGGTTCGCATACCCCGGGACCGTGACCAGTGTCTCACTGTCCTCGAACTCGTAGGCGCTGGTCCACTGCTTGAGTTCGACCACCATGTAGGTCGGCTCACCGGTCTTCTTGCCGACGCCGGCGAGCACAACGTCGGCACGCTTGCTCGACAACGGCATCTGATACTCCATGAGCATCTCTACCCCAGGCAAGCCGGCATCCAGGAGGTCCGCAGCCAGCACGGGCAGACTCCTGGCCCACGACCGACGCTCCGACGGGGACGGCCGCCGACCCGTATGGATGGTGAGTTGCTCGGCAAGCATGGTTGCCACCTGCTGCTCGATCGACGAAAACGTCCCGGCAGACCGGCGGACCAATGACGACATTCTCGAGGGCTCCCGACAGCACGACAAAGCGCGCGGGGGAGCATGTCCATCAAGGAAGCTCGTCGATCCGCTATGACAGCGCCCACTCTAACCCGCGAGCCCCGCCGACGGCCCGAGGCGTGCGGGGGCGTGCCGTCACACCGGCCGAAGTGGCCGCTCAGCCTCCGAGCGTGCCGGTCCAGTGCTCTTCGGCCGCACCGGTGCGGCCGGCGCCATA
>CAYPQR010000465.1:0-2903 GCA_964412865.1 uncultured Intrasporangiaceae bacterium | reverse complement strand
CCCGGACACCGGTTCGATTGAGGCACAGCGTGTTTCGACTGATTGACCCTGCCATCGAGGGTTCTGGTCCGTACTATGGTCCGTAACCCGTCACAGGAACCCGGTAGGGCCATGAACTGCCTCACCTGCGAGGTAACACCACGATTCCCACGCGTCGGGACGACCCGTCGACGGGTGACACCGCCAAGTCCCACGCCTGCAAGGTGACGCCTATCTCCCACCGGGTCCGCGATCTCACGACGTCGGCCACCGTGGCCACCACCGGTCACGAGTCGACGGGCGGCAGGTAGTCGTCGGCGAGGGCGAGGAAGGCGCGTCCCGCTGGTGAGGGCCGGGTGGGGTTCCACGCCAGCGCGGTGTGGCGCCGCAGCGTCGGCCGAGTAATGGGGAGTACGGCAAGCTCGGTGTCTGCGAACGCTGACCGTGGCAGCACGGTCGCCCCCAGCCCCTCTGTGGCGAGCGCGACGAGGGAGGTGAGGTCGCTGGTCTCCGCGGCGATCTGGGCCGTGAAGCCAGCGTCGCCGCAGGCGCGTTCTATTACGGCTCGGAGGCCGCTGCCCGCCGGCAGCGTGATCATTGGTTGACCACGGAGCTGACGGACGGTGACAGGTCGCCCGCTGTTCAGGGGGTGGTCGCGGGGGACGAGCAGCACCAGTGGGTCGACCGCTATGACCCTGCTGTGGATCGGATGCGCGGGTGACTGCTCCAACACCCCGATGACGGCGGCATCGAGTTCACCGGCCGTGAGCGCGTTGACGAGCGGCTGATGATGGTCCTCCCGCAGGGTGATGTCCACGGCGGGATAGGAGCGGTGAAATGCGCCCAGTGCCGCGGTCACGCGGGGGTCCATCGGCCGGGACACGCCGACCAGCAGCCGACCATGAAGTAGTCCCCGCACGGAGGCGACCGCGGCGCGGCCCGCGTCTGCGGCGGCGAGCGCCTCCCGGGCGTGGGGCAGCAACGCACGGCCGGGCTCGGTGAGCGTGGCCCCGTGCTGGTCGCGGTGAAACAGGTCCTCACCGAGCTCGCGCTCCAACCGTCGGATCTGGGCGCTTATCGCCGGCTGCGCGACGGAGACCCGCAGTGACGCGCGGGTGAACTGGCCCTCTTCGGCTACCGCGATGAAGTAGGAGAGCTGACGCAGGTCCATAACACTTCGCTCTGAACATGAGAGTTGATTAGTCTTTGACATTATGGCACGCGGCGCGCCACGCTCGGGCAATGCACCTGCCTGCCGGATCTCTGCAGCGGATGCTTCATGGGCGGATGCCATCGGGCACCCGCGTTGACCTCGAGCCGATTCCAGCCGCGGTATGGAAGGTCGCCTGCGTGCTGGTCGCCGGGGGTTTCGTCGCCAGCCTGGACACCTCGCTGGTGAACGTCGGCCTCGACACCGTGGGCCGGGACTTGCACGCGCCGCTGACCGCTGTGCAGTGGGTGACCAGCGGCTACCTGATCGCGCTGGCCGCTGCTCTGCCCGCCTGCGCCTGGCTGGGCCGACGGGTCGGCTCGGGCCGGCTGTGGTTGTGGGCGCTGATCGGCTTCACCGCTGCCTCCGGGCTGTGTGCTGTCGCACCCAACCTTGCGGCGCTCGTGGTCCTGCGCGTCCTGCAAGGTGCTGCCGGTGGCCTGCTGATTCCGGCCGGGCAGACCGTTCTCGGGCAACTGGCGGGTCCCACCCGGATGGGCCGGGTAATGAACACGGTCGGCGTCGCGCCCCTCGTGCTCGCACCGGCTCTCGGGCCGGCCATCGGCGGGCTGGTGATCTCCAGCGTCTCCTGGCGGGCACTGTTCGTCGTGAACCTCCCCGTCGGGGCTGCCGCCCTTGCCGTCGGCGTGCGGATCATCCCGAGGGGCAGACCCACGGTCGCGGGCCGTTTCGACCTGGTCGGGCTCGTCCTCGCCGGCGGCGGGCTGCCACTGCTCGTCTACGGTGTCACCGCCGCAGCGAGCCAACGGGGCGCTGCGAGCACATCGGCGGTCGTCGCGTTGTGCACGGGCATCGTCGCCCTCGTCACCTTCGCCATGCGCTGCGGCCGACGGGCCGACCCGTTGCTGGACGTGCGCATGTTCGCCCACCGGGTCTACGCTGCAGCCCAGGCGGCTGTGTTGTTCACCGGCGCGTCGCTGTACGGCGGACTGGTGATCGTCCCCCTTTACTACGAGCAGTTCCGCCACCTGGGTGTGGTCGCCACCGGGCTGCTGCTCCTCCCGTACGGCGCGGGCGCCGGTCTGTCGATGCGCGCCGGCGGATGGCTCACCGACCGCTTCGGCGGCGGAATCGTCGCCACCGGCGGCCTTGCCGTCTGCGTCGCCACCACGGCACCGTTCGCGGTCCTCGGCCCGCACGCCGGCATGACGCTCGTGGAGGCCCTGCAGCTCGGCCGCGGCGTGGGTATCGGCCTGGCCGGGGTGCCCCCGATGTCCGCCGCCTACGCCACTGTCCCCGCCGACCTGCTCCACGACGCCACCGCCCAGACCAACATCGTCCAACGGGTCGGCGGCGCGCTCGGCACCGCACTGCTCGTCGTGGCGCTGGAGGACGGCAGCACCCCCGGCGCGAAAGCCTTCCATACGACGTTTGCCTGGTTGGCGGCCATCTCAGCTGTGGCGGCGATCGCTGCCGCGTGGCTAGCCGTGACGCAACGCCGAGAGCGACTGGCCCGTTCAGCACCGAGCCCGTGTGGCGGCCTGACTCAATGACCTATACGCACCCTCGACCCATCCGCTGATACGCGCCGCGGACTTCCGCAAGTCTCCTCTCGCTGACGAGCAGCGCTGCCTGCTGCCCCTCACCCGGCCAGCATCTGCCTCCGGTCCTCGCCTTGACCGGTATCGGCCTGGACCTCGGTCTCGGGCTACCCAATCGAGCAGGGATGCGGTGGGGCGCCAACCGATTGCGA
>CAYPQR010000464.1:0-2905 GCA_964412865.1 uncultured Intrasporangiaceae bacterium | reverse complement strand
GGAGGATGTCTTCACCCCGGCCCCGACATGTCTCGGGAGGCGATCCGTGCCAGGATCTCCCCACGCTGAGGCCAGGTGTCGGCGGCTCAGGGCAGCCCGGCGTGCGGGACGTCGACCGTCGTCGACCTGATCTCGCCCTCGCGGGCGGCGGAGCGGGCGTGCTCATCGAAGTCGGGGGCGCAACACATGTAGAGAGTGCGCCCGTCGGCGCCGCCGAGCATGCACGCGAACACCCCGGTGCCGGGCTGCACCGTCTCGAGGATCCGCCCACCCTCGGCCACGCGGCATACCCGCCCGCCGACGGCGTCGGCGACCCAGAGGCACCCCTCGGCGTCGAGACAGCATCCGTCGGGCCCGTAGACCGCCTGCGGGATCGCGTCGGCGACCACGCGGGTGGTCGGCAGCTCGCCGAACGTCGCCCAGTCGCGACGGTCGCCGAGCGTGCCGTCCGGGTGGATCGTGAAGGCGCTGATGCGGTTGCCGAAGGTCTCGTCGACGATCAGCGTGGACCCGTCGGGAGTCACCACGCTGCCGTTGGGAAACCACAGGTCGTCGGCGACACGGACGACGCTCCCGTCGAGGTCGATGCGCAGCAGGCCCGTCGTCTCGACGTCGGCGCCCCCCATCAGGTCGAACCCGAAATCACCGAGCCAGCATCGGCCCTGCGCGTCGACCACCATGTCGTTGGGGTGGCCACCGACCGAGTCCGTCACGTCGGCGTGCACGACGAGAGAGCCGTCGGGCTCCTGCCGCATGACCTTGCGGTCCTTCATCGACACGTAGACCAGCCGGTCGTCGGGCAGCCACCCGAAGCCGGACGGCTGCGCCGGCACCTCGACCTCGGTGCGCAGATCCGACCCGTCCCCGGCGACCGAATAGATCGCGAAGGTGTAGAAGTCCGCGAACCACAGGCGGCCGTCGTGCCACCTGGGGCACTCCGTGTATGACATGCCGGACAGCACGGTCCGGATCTCACGCTGGGTCATACTCAAGCGTATCCCCCGAGGGCGTCCGGGATCTCGCATTTCCAGGTGCCGCGTGCGCGAATTCGGTCACGGGACCGGCCGCGGCGACGCACCATGTCGACACCGCCGACGATTGCCTATCGGGGCACGACGGTGACGGCGCACCGGAGACCGGGGGCCCGGCTCAGGCGGGCGTCGGCCGTGAGCAACGAACAGCCAAGTCCCTCGGCCAGGGCGATGTATCCGGCGTCGTAGGCAGAGACGTTCGCCCGCAGCTCCCATACTCGTTCGAGGAGTGCATGCAGCGGGTATCGAGTGGCGGCCAGTCGGCGCCAGACGTCGAGGGCCGACCACCCGAGTTGGGCGCTGATCTGGCCGGCGAGGGTGCGTCGGCGCAGCGCGCTCGCGACCTCCGAGTCGATGAGATGAGGCACATGAACCTGCTCCTCCCCAAGGACGCGGCGGGCCTGCCCGTCGTTGAGCAGACCCGATACTGCCGCCGAGACATCGACGACGATCATCGAGCAGCGCGTTCGGAGTCCAGGTCATCCACGACGGTCGTGACGTCGACCGAGAGGTCGGGCAACCTTCCCAACAGTGCAGGATTGTCTGCCCGTCGGGAGACTTCGGTGAGTTCGCGTACGGCGACCGCACCGACCGAGGTCGCATCCGCTTCGGCGAGACGCTGTAGCCGTCGCACGACGTCATCGGGAACGTTGCGCAGATACAAGGTCTTCATGTTGCAATATGCTATCGAAACGATGGCAGATGCACGAGACCCTCCGTTCGGAACCCCGCATCGGGCCCGGCGGCCGTCGTCGGCAACGGTCATCAGGCGAGTTCGGTCTCCGCGCGCCCCTGCTCAGCCCTCGCTGCCGAACCCCATCAGATAGCGCATCGCGAGCTGGTGCAGGCGAACGAAGCCGTAGTTGCGCTCGCCCGCACGGTCGACGTCGAACTTCTCGTATGCCGACACGTCCGCCCGGAGGTCGTCGATCGTCTCGCCCTCCGCGAGCGTCGGCTCGCTCAACTCGCCGATGCCGGCCTCGTCCATCGCCTCCTTGACCGCCGGGTCGGCGCGGAATTGATCGGAGCGCTCCTTGAGCAGCAGATACATCTCCATGTTGGCCGACACCGCGTCCCACTGGCCCTGCACGTGCTCGGTGCGGGAGGGCTTGAAGTCGAAATGGCGCGCACCGTCGTAGGCACCCGGCCGACCGGGGAACCCGTGCTCGAGCAGGTCGACGGTGAAGAAGGCGCTGATCAGGTCGCCGTGCCCGAAGACGAGGTCCTGGTCATACATCGGCCCGTGCTGGCCGTTCAGGTCGATGTGGAAGAGCTTGTCGCACCACAGCGCCTGGGCCAGACCGTGCGTGTAGTTGAGCGTTGCCATCTGCTCGTGCCCCGTCTCCGGGTTGATGCCGACGATGTCCTGGTGCTCCAGGCGCGAGATGAAGGCGATCGCATGGCCGATGGTCGGCAGGAAGATGTTGCCGCGCGGCTCGTTGGGCTTGGGCTCCAACGCGATCCGCAGGTCATACCCCTGCGACTTGATGTAGGACGCGACCGTGTCGATGCCCTCGGCGTAGCGGTCGAGCGCGGCATACAGATCCTTGGAGGAGTCGTATTCGCTGCCCTCTCGACCGCCCCACATCACGAACGTGCGGGCGCCCAGCTCGCCTGCCAGATCGACGTTCTCGAGCACCTTGCGCAGGCCGTAGCGGCGCACGCCGCGGTCATTGCTGGTGAAGGCACCGTCCTTGAACACCGGATGGGTGAAGGTGTCGGTCGTCACCATCTCGACGACCATTCCCGTCTCGTCGACGACGTCCTTGAGACGGCCGAGGATGGCGTCGCGCTCATCGGCCGAGCTGCCGAAAGGGATCACGTCGTTGTCGTGGAAGGTGAAGCCCCAGGCTCCGAGTTCGTGCAGCCGGCGC
>CAYPQR010000463.1:0-2912 GCA_964412865.1 uncultured Intrasporangiaceae bacterium | reverse complement strand
ACGACGTGCTCGAACTCGGCGAGGCGATCGCGAAGGCGCTGTGGAAGGTGATCGGTGTCGACCTGCCGACTCCGTTCCCGCGCATGACCTATGCCGAGGCGATGGCACGCTTCGGCTCGGACAAGCCCGACCTGCGGTTCGGCAACGAGATCACCGAGTGCACGGGCCTTTTCCAGGACACGACGTTCCGGGTGTTCCAGGCCGAGTATGTGGGCGCCGTGGTGATGCCGGGCGGGGCCTCACAGCCGCGTCGTCAACTCGACGCCTGGCAGGACTGGGCGAAGCAGCGCGGCGCGAAGGGGCTGGCCTACGTGCTGCTGAAGGAGGGCGACGACGGCGTCGAGATGACCGGCCCGGTGGCCAAGAACCTGTCCGACGCCGAGAAGGCCGCACTGCCGGCGCACGTGGGTGCGAAAGCCGGCGACTGCATCTTCTTCGCGGCCGGTGACACCAAGTCGTCCCGTGCGCTGCTCGGCGCCGCACGCCTGGAGATCGGCAAGCGGTGCGAGCTGGTGGACGAGTCGGCATGGTCGTTCCTGTGGGTGCTGGACGCTCCGCTCTTCGAGCCGTCGGCCGAGGCCGTCGCGTCCGGCGACGTGGCGGTCGGGTCGGGTTCGTGGACGGCCGTGCACCACGCGTTCACGATGCCCAAGAAGGAATACTGGGACACCTTCGACACCGACCCCGGCTCCGCGCTGGCCTACGCATACGACATGGTTTGCAACGGCAACGAGATCGGGGGCGGCTCGATCCGTATCCACCGCAAGGACATTCAGGAGCGCGTGTTCGAGGTGATGGGTCTGTCGGAGGAGGAGGCACAGGAGAAGTTCGGCTTCCTGCTCGACGCCTTCGCGTTCGGTGCGCCGCCGCACGGCGGAATCGCCTTCGGATGGGACCGGATCTGCGCCCTGCTCGGCGGGTTCGACTCGATCCGCGAGGTGATCGCGTTCCCGAAGTCCGGCGGCGGATACGACCCGCTGACGGCCGCACCCGCGCCGATCACGGCCGCCCAGCGCAAGGAGGCCGGCGTCGACGCGAAGCCGGAACCGAAGGCCACCGCATCCCCTGCAGCTTCGAAGCAGGCCTGAAATGAGCTCGCGTCCGCCCGGCGTGGTGCTGTGGGACGCCGACGGCGTACTGCAGGGAGCCATGCCGGGCTGGCGCGAGCGCCTGATCGAGGTCGGTGGCGAGGAGTTCCTGGAGGCGCTCTTCGCAGAGGAGTCGCGGTGCATGACCGGCAAGGTGCCGTTCGTGCATGTCGTGGCCCGGATGATCGAGCGGTTCCAGTTGGATGTATCCGCATCGGATGTGATGACCCTGTGGGCGAGGATCGAGCTGGACGAGGAGGCACTCGCACTGGTCGACCGGGTTCGTTCCGCGGGGGCACGGTGTTTCCTCGCCACGAACCAGCACGATTACCGCCGCGATGTGATGCGAGTGCAGGAGCTCTACGAGGGGCACCTGGACGGTGAGTTCTATTCGTGTGAACTCGGGGCAGCGAAACCCGATGCCGCATACTTCGAGGCCGTGCTCGAGGCGGTCGGTGTCCCGGCGGCGGACGTGCTGTTCATCGATGACTCACCGCGCAACGTGGACGGTGCGCGCGCGTGCGGCATACGCGCCGAGTTGCACGATCCGCGGGCGGGCGCGGCCGGACTCCGTCGAATTCTCGAGTCGGCGGGGTTTGACGGTTTATGACGCTATTGCGTCCATTTCGAGCATCATGAGTCGGCACCGGATCGAGTGTTGACGGACGGTGTCGCTATTGCGTGTCGCCCGGGAAGCGCGCAGACGCGAGTTGGCGCGAATGGGCGACGAGGCGGCCGGTGGAGTCCCAGATCTGCGCGTCCTCTTCGAGGAGCCCGCCGGCGACGGTGCTCGTCGTGAGGCGCATCTGCAGCCAGCCCGGGGCCGGGACGGCCCGGACATACCCGGTGAACTCGACGGTCGGCACCCAGCCGACCGAGCCGAAGTCGAAGGCGACCGGTGGGAACGAGTCCAGTGCGAGCAGCAACGAGACCGGGTCGAAGTCGCGGCCGTCGGCGAAGCGCAGCCATCCGCGCAGTTCGCCCCTGCCGCTCGGCCGGCCGAGTGCCCAGCCGACCGTGTCCGGGTCGAGCCGGATGTCGAACCGCTGGATGAATCCCGACTGGGTGAGTGGCGTGGGCGGGGCGTCAGCAGTGCCCGGGCACTGGTCCGGCGGGGGTATGCGCGGCGCGGAGGTGCTCTTGAGGACTGGCTCCGCATAGCGCGTGAGATCTCCGAGCGTGAGCAGTCCGCGTGATCGTTCGACGCTCTCGCCATCGACCTGCTGACTGGTGCGCACCTGCGTGGTCGTCATGGACCGTCCCGCACGCAGGATCTGTGGTTCGACGATCAGTTCGCCTGCGCCGGCGGGGGAGAGGAAGACGCCGCTGTAGCTGATCGGGTCGAGATGGCCGCTGACCGGTTCGGCGGCGCGCGCGGTGGCGGTCGCCGACAGGGCCATGAGCAGACCGCCGTTCACCGCGTGACCGATCGACCAGTCGTCGCTCAGGGTTGCGACGTATCCGGCTTCGGCATCGGTCAGCTTGATCGCGTCGTCGTATTCGCTCATACCCCTCATCCTGCCGGATCGGTGACACCGGCTCGGCACGGTGTCCGGGGTCGAGGGGCGATGCCCGCGCCGTCAGCCACGGTCACTCGCGCTGGTCGAGTTTCCTTGGCACTCGTGACGCCTTGCGGGCGTGAAAGCTCCACCGTCCCACCCCCAGCTGGTCGAGTAGGCGAGCGCCCAGCGCGAGCCAATGGGGGCACCTCCCGCATGAAGCGAAGCGCGCGGGGGAGCGAGACCTCGCGAGAGGCATCTTAAGCCGGCTGGCAGCGCTGGCTCGCAGGTCTCGATACGCCTCGCCTAGCGGCTCGGCTACTCG
>CAYPQR010000462.1:0-2912 GCA_964412865.1 uncultured Intrasporangiaceae bacterium | reverse complement strand
GCGCGCTGGTAGGCCTTCACCCGCGCCAGCGTGAGCGGCCCGAAACTGCCGTCGACGGCGAGGTGGCCCAGGCGCCGCTGCGCCACCTTGACCAGCGAGCCCGACGAGCCGTAGTGCAGCACCACGACGGACCCGTCCGACGGCGTCGCAGGCATCGCGGCGCTCTGGGCGGCGATGTGCGCCGCGGGCAGCGCGGCGGGCGCGATCGCGGGCACCTCGGAGACGCCGGCGGCGTGGGCCGGAGCGGCGGCCAGACCCCCTCCGATCGTGGCCGGCACACCGACGACGGTGCCGGAGACCGCGAGGGTGCGCCGGGAGCCGATGAGGGGTGCGAGCCGAGCGGCGGGCCCGGGGCGGTGGCGAAGATGTCGAGGAGATGTGATCGTGGTCATTCGACCCTCTCTGGTTCGCATGGACGATGGGCGGTGACGTATGCACCGCCGCGCGGCCGCCTCACCACCCCCGAGCGGTGACCGCACCTCGCGCACTATGCCGCCGATGTGACCCCTGGGGAAAGTGTCAATATCGCGACACGCCGGGCAGATGTTTGACATGTGACGGATGTGACGACATTCTGTCCCGCCCTCGCCGACCGCGAACCGGCCCGCGATTCTGCGGCGTGCACGCGCTCTGGGACATCGACGGGCCGACGAACCGTTCGAACGACACGCCGAACGGAATTGGGCACCGGTGTTGTCTCACCATGTGAGCCGATGCCGCTCGACGGGCGTCACCACATACGGAAGGGGAGCGCCGACCTCGAGGGTCGACGCTCCCCGTCCGGAAGCAGACTGAAACGCGCCTCAGCCGATGCGGCCGAAGGTGTGCGCGCCATACATGCCGCCGATCTGCGTCACCGTGCCCGGCTTGTGGGCCGAGGCCATCTTGCCGTGACCGATGTAGATGCCGACGTGGTAGGCGGGGTATCCGAAGAACACCAGGTCGCCCGGGCGCGGGTTGGACACGCGGTAGGCCGCCCGCTGCTGGGCGCTGGCCGTGCGCGGCACGTGGATGCCGGCCCTGGCGAAGACGTACTGCACGTATCCGGAGCAGTCGAAACCGCTCGGGCTCTCGCCGCCGTAGACGTAGGGGACGCCGAGGTAGCGCTTGGCAATGCCCACGACCGACGACGAGGAGGAGGACCGATGAACGGCGGTGCGGGTGGCGCTGCGGCTGCTCGACGGCGCCGTGGAGCGGGAGTGGCCGTAGCCGGGGAAGCCGCCCAGCGAATACCAGGTGTGCGGGCCGACGTAGCCGTCGACGGCGAGGTGGTGGGTGCGCTGGTAGTGCTTCACGGCGGCGAGGGTCTTCGGGCCGAAGCTGCCGTCGACGGCCAGGCCGCCGATGCGCTTCTGCACGACCTTGACCAGGCTTCCGGTCGAGCCGTAGTGCAGCACCCGGACGTTCCAGGTGAAGCTGGCCGCGGCGAGCGCGGTGCGGGCGGCGGCCTGCACGTGGGCCGCGGCGGGCACGGTCGCGGTCGCGGGCGACGAAGCGGTGGCCGGAGCGGCGTCGGCGCTGCTCATACCGGCCAGGCTGGGCACGACCATGGCGGCACCGGCAGCGACGGCTATGCCGGGGCGGCCGACCTTCGACAGCAGCGCGTTGCGCTCATGCTTGAGATGACGGGGGTTGTACGAACCCATGTTGATGCATTCCTTCGACGGTTTCGTATGTATGTTCGGCCGCCTTCGGACACAGATCGCCCAGGGCATGAGCAATCCCGAGAAGAAGGTGACCCGTGCCTCCAGTTCCCCCGAAGCGGTGGCACGGGCAAGATCATGGCCCAAAACTGGTCCATACCAAAGTCATTCCCAGATTTTGCTTGTTCGATTCGTCACAATTGCCACACGATCTCGGGCGTGTCGCGCCGGCCATCGCCGTGACCATTCCGTGACCAAACCCCGACATCGCGGGCAAAATGGCGGTCAACACGCTGACCAGGGCATCCGTTCCGGCGGTCTGGAAATTCCTCGGGAAAATCTCGCCTTCTGAGACGATTTCGTCTCACGGATTGGGTTCAGTGGTGGGGTCCGGCCTTACGGTAGGGCGGTGACAGCGATCCCCGCGCGCGAGATCCTCCGCCTGGCCATCCCCGCCTTCCTCGCGCTGGTCGCCGAACCGCTCTTCCTGCTTGCCGACTCGGCGATCGTCGGGCACCTCGGCACGGCGGCGCTCGCCGGCCTCGGTGTGGCGAGCGCGGCCCTGCTGACAGCCACCAACATCTTCGTCTTTCTCGCCTATGGCACGACGTCGCTGGTGGCCCGACAGCTCGGCGCCGGCCACCGCGCCGCGGCCGTCAGCGCCGGCATGGACGGCGTATGGCTGTCGCTCGGCCTCGGCATCGCCACCACCGTCGTCACGGCCCTCGCCGCCCGACCCATCTGCGCCCTCTTCGGCGCGTCGCCGTCGGCGCTGGACGAGGCCACGACCTACCTGCGGATCAGCGCGTTCGGCATCCCGGGCATGCTGATCGTGCTCGCCACCACCGGGGTGCTGCGCGGCTTCCAGGACACTCGCACCCCGCTGATCGGCGCCGTCAGCGCCTTCAGCGTCAACGTCGTGCTCAACTACCTGCTCGTCTACGGCGCGGACCTCGGCATCGCGGGCTCCGCGATCGGCACCGTCATCGCCCAGAGTGGCTATGCCGTCGGCCTGATGATCGTCGTGCTCGGCCGCGCCCACAGGCTGCGCGCACGGATCCGCCCGCATCCCGGCGGCGTGCTGCGCTCCGCCCTGCACGGCGTGCCACTGCTGGTGCGCACCCTCGCCCTGCGCGCCGCGATGCTGCTGACCACCTGGGTCGCCGCGGACCTCGGCGACGTGCCGCTCGCGGCGCACCAGGTGGCGCTCACCATCTTCGGCTTCCTCGCCTTCGCCCTCGACGCCCTGGCCATCGCCGCCCAGGCGAT
>CAYPQR010000461.1:0-2914 GCA_964412865.1 uncultured Intrasporangiaceae bacterium | reverse complement strand
CCGCCGGGGAAGAGCCGGTCGAAGACACCCTCGAACTCGCGGGCCGTGTCGGCGAAGGCCTCCGAAAACACCCGCTCGACGCGTTCGTCGACCTCCGCGACGATGTCGAGCAGATCCTTCTTGGACGACTTGAGGTCCTCGAGCTGCTCGACGAGGAACTTGTGCCGCTCCTCCAGCGCGGCATACTCCTCCAGCGCAAGCGGATTGACCTTGCCGAGCTGGCTGAGCCTGCGCTCCGCGGAACGCAGCCGCTTCTGCTGGACCTCCCGCACGAACGGCACCGGCTCGGGCAGGTCGTCCGGATCGTCGTCGGGGCCGGGCACCGGTGGCACCAGCTGGTGCGGGCCGTATTCCTCGATCAGCACCTCCGGGTCGATGCCGTGCTCCTCGACCGCCTTGGTCTGCATCGCCTCGATCCGCAGCCGCTGCTGGGCGCGCGCCACCTCGTCCTTGTGCACCGTGTCGGTCAATTGACGCAATTCGTCCGCGACCTCGTTGACCCGCGTGCGTTCCTCACTGAGCGCCTTGTCGATCTGGGCGCGCACCTGCTCGGCCTCAGTACGCCGGGTCGTGGCGATGCGCAGCAGGCCCGCGACGACCTTGCCGGTCTGCTCCGCGCCCTGACGCACACACTCGGCCACCTGCGCCTCGTGCCGCCTGCGCTCCCGCCGCTCACGCGCTCTCTCCCGGGCCTCGATCTCGGATTGTGCTGCCTGCTCTAGAGATTCGGCCCGCCCGGCCAGAGACCTCGCGCGCTCCTCGCGGGTGCGCAGTGTGAGGCGCAGCTCGGTCTCCTTGCTGCGGGCCTGCGCGGCCTCTGCGGCGAGCCGGTCACGCTCGTCGGTGGTCGGCTCCTCGTCCCCGGGCTCCGCCTGCGCGTCGGTGAGGCGCCGCTGCAGGTCCTCCAGCTCCCGTCGGCCGGTCTCCAGCGCCTCCTCTGCGGTCGCCTTCGCCTTGGCGATGCGTTCCCGCTCGGCCGTGGCGCCCTGGATCACCTGGCCGAGCTGACCGAGCTGCTCGGCCACGGCGGCCATGCGGGCATCCGACTCGTTGAGTTTTGCGAGGGCCCCATCGACCTCCTGCGTCAGCTCGGCGACGGCACTGCCGGCCTTCTCGGCGCGGAAACGCGCCTGCTCGCCGCGCGCAACCGCCTCGTCCACCTTGCCGCGGGTCTCATCGACGGCCGACTGGATCTCCAGCAGGCTCGGCGCAGACGCCGACCCGCCCCGCACATAACCGGATGCGAAGACGTCCCCCTCGGCCGTGACGACCGTCAAACGGTCCCCCCGCGAGATCAGCGCACGCGCCTCCTCGTCGGTTGCCACCAGCGCCACCCGGTCGAGCAGCTGGTCGACGGCGGGGCGCAGCCGGTCGTTCGTCGTGACGACCGAGCGGGCCCAGCGCGCACCCGCCGGGAGCTGCGGCCAGTCACTGTCGGGCTCCGGCGCGGCAGTATCACCGACCAGCATCCCGGCACGGCCGGCGTCGTCATCGCGCAGCGTATGCAGCGCTCTCGCCGCGGCATCCAGATCCTCGACGACCAACGCGTCGGCCGCCCAGCCCAGCGCCGCCGCGACGGCCGCCTCATACCCCGCCTGCACACCGACCAGCTGCGACACCGATCCGTGCACCGAGCCGTCGGCCGTGTCGGCCAGCAGGTGGGCGGCGCCGTCCTTGCGACGCAGGCTCAACTCGAGCGCCTCCAGCCGCGCCTGCAGGCTGGCGCGGTCGCGTTCGGCGGCACGCTCCGCCTCACGCGCCTGCTCCGCCTCCTCCTGCGCGGCGGCCAGCCGCGCCGAGGCATCCTCGTATGCCGCGTCGAGGCTCTCCTCACCCGCCTCGTCGTCGGCGATGCTCGACTCGAGGACCTGGAACTCGCGCTCGGCGCGCGCGACCCGGTCGTCGATCTCCTCCGCGCTGCCCTTCAGCCGCCCGAGCTCCGCCTCCCCGGCCTCCAGCCGGCTACGCCGTGCGCCGACCTGACCCTCGAGCTTGGCGAGACCCTCGCGCCGGTCGGCGGCGGCGCGGGCGAGCCGGGTGAGCCGCTGCTGCTCGGCCTGGTGAGCCTGCTCCAGGTCGGCACGACGTTCGACGGCCGCCTCCAGCGCATTCGACGCCGCCTCGATCTCGCCGGTGAGTTGCTCGTGCTGGGCCCGCACCTGCGCCGCCTGCTCACGCAACTGGTCGGGGTCGCGCGAGGAGTCGGTCTTGTCCTGCTCGTCGTCCTCGGACAGCAGCCGCACGCGCTCGGCCGCGAGGCTGCCGGTGGCCTGCACCCTCTCCCCCAGCGACGACAGCGCGAACCACTGCTCCTGTGCGCGGGTCAGCGCGGGCGCCGCGTCGGCCGCCTCCCGTTCGAGCCGCTCGAGCCGGCCGCGTGCCTCCTCCATGGCCTTCTCGACCGCCGCCCTGCGCTCCAGCAGCGCCGACTCGTCGGCGAGATCCTGCTCCAGCGTGCTGGTCAGCTGGGCCAGGTCGTCGGCGAGCAGCCGCAGCCGCGCGTCGCGCACGTCCGCCTGGATGGTTGCCGCCTTGCGCGCCGTCTCGGCCTGCCGCCCCAACGGGCCGAGCTGTCTGCGGATCTCGCTGGTGAGGTCACCGACCCGGTTGAGGTTGGTCTCCATGGCGTCGAGCTTGCGCAGCGCACGCTCCTTGCGCTTGCGGTGCTTGAGCACACCCGCGGCCTCCTCGATGAAACCGCGCCGCTCCTCCGCGCTCGCCCGCAGCACGGAGTCGAGCTGCCCCTGACCGACGATGACGTGCATCTCGCGGCCGATGCCGGAGTCGGAGAGCAGCTCCTGCACGTCGAGCAGCCGACAGCTCGTGCCGTTGATCGCGTATTCGGACCCGCCGCTGCGAAACATCGTGCGGCTGATCGTCACCTCGGAGTAGTCGATCGGCAGCGCGCCGTCGG
>CAYPQR010000460.1:0-2921 GCA_964412865.1 uncultured Intrasporangiaceae bacterium | reverse complement strand
CGATGATGCCGCCGAACAGATAGAGCCAGTAGGCGAACATGTTCAGCCGGGGGAAGGCGACGTCCGGCGAGCCGATCTGCAGCGGCATCAGCGCATTCGCGAACCCGGCGAACAGTGGTGTCGCGAACAGCAGCAGCATGATCGTGCCGTGCATCGTGAACAGCTGGTTGAACTGCTCCGGATTGTCGACGACTTGCAACCCCGGCTCGACCAGTTCGGCACGGATCAGCAGGGCGAGCACGCCACCGATCAGGAAGAATGAGAACGAGGTGATGAAATACAGGTTGCCGATCACCTTGTGGTCGGTCGTGGTGATCCACTTGACCACGGTCTTTCCGGGATGACGCTCGCGTGCCGCGGCGCGCGGCTCCCGGACGTTCCCGGCATCGGTTGTACGTGGAGCAACGACGCTAGCCATGAGTTGCCCTCCTCACTCGGACACGATGTCCGACGGCCGGATGTTCTTTGGCAGGTACTGCTGCTGGTCTGGTTCCAGACTCGAGCGGCCCTGAGAGTTGTACAGGAAGCCCGACTGACCGAGCTTGCGCAGCTTGTTGATGTGCTGCTCGTACTTCGCCTCGCTGACCACCTTGACCTGGAAGAGCATCTGCGAGTGGTAGGCGCCGCACAACTCGGCGCACTTGCCCTGGAAGGTGCCCTTCTCGGTCGGTGTCACCGCAAACCTGTTGACCTTGCCGGGGATCATGTCCATCTTCTGCAGGAAGGGGATCACCCAGAAGGAGTGGATGACGTCACGAGAGGTGAGCACGAACTCGACCCGCTTGTTGACCGGCAGATAGAGCGTCGGCAGCTTCGACTCGAGCACGCCCGTGCTGCGGTTCATCGTGGCCTGGGCGCCGGCGTCGTAGACCTTCTCCTTGACGTAGTTGAAGTCCCACGACCATTGCTTGCCGACCACGTTGATGATGACGTCGTTCTTTTGTGACGTCGTGTCCAGCATCTTGTTCTCCAGCTGGACCGTCTTGCCGAACAGCACCGCGACCATGATGACCGGCACGACCGTGAACAGGATCTCGATCGGCACGTTGTAGGCCATCTGTGGCGGCAGCCCCGTGTCGGTCTTCTTGCGGCGATAGCGGATCGCGCAGTAGAAGATCAGACCCCAGACCAGACATCCGACGGCGAGCGCCCACAACCAGGTGGACCTCCAGAAGTCGGTGATCTCCGGCGACAGGGAGGTGACGCCCTTGGGAAGGAAGCCCCGCTTCTGCAGCGGCGTGCAGCCGGTCAGCAACAGGGCGCAGGCGCCGAGCACGCCGGCCATCGCCAGACGTCGACGCCCGTGGTGGACGGGACTTCTTCGGGCGTCACGCTTCGCGTGCGCCTCAACGTTTTCGGATCCGGGCACGGGGACAGCCTAGCCCAGGCCCTTCGCCGGGAGCAGAGGGGGCCAGCCAATAATCTCAACCGTTTTTCCAACGAGATCGTTCCCGGATTCAGCGGCCTGGCGGCGATTCACAGGACGGCCACAGAACCGCCCGGTTCCTCTGCGCGGGATCAGTGCTCGAAGGCCGCCGCCGGTGCCGCGAGCGCGCCCGGCAGCCGTCGCAGGTAGTCGTCTCGGGGGATCTCACGCACCCCTTGTGTGGCCAGATGGGGCGTCTGCCACTGGACGTCGATCATGCGGCGCGGATCGCCGTCGGCGAACACCAGGTCGGCCAGCGCCCAGAGGGCGACCTTGCCGGCGTCCGTCGCCCGGTGGAACATCGACTCCCCCGCGACCAGACCCCCGATCTCCAGGCCGTAGAGCCCGCCGGCGAGCCGGCCCCGGTCGTCCCAGACCTCGACCGAGTGGGCCCAACCCAGCTCGTGCAGGCGGTGGTAGGCCGACGCCACGTCGGCGGTGATCCAGGCACCCGGGCGGCTCGGCTCGGCACACGCCTGCACCACGTCGTCGAACGCGGTGTCGCACGATACGCGAAACTGGGCCCTGCGGCGGCGCAGCGAGCGCTGCACGTGATGGTCGCCGGGCAGCAGAACGCCTCGGTGGACGGGGCACCACCACCCCATCGGCGGACGACCGCCACGCCCGGTCCCCATCGGGAACAGGCCGTGTCGATAGGCACTGAGCAACGTGCCCGGCTCGAGGTCCGCGCCGACGCCCACCAGATCCTGCGGGACGGTCAGATCCGCGCCCTGCAGATTCCACTGCGTCGGGGGTGGTTCGACCGGCACGGGCGGACCTCAGGCCGTGATCAGGTGGGGTTCCACGGCCCGCACGCACTCATTGCCGTAGGCCTTCTCGAGCCGGGTCAGGAACTCGTCGCGGCGCAGGATGTATTCCTGCGTGCCCACCGTCTCGATGACGTAGGCCGCGAGCATCGACCCCACCTCGGCACACGTGCGAAGGTCCAGATCCCAGGACAGTCCGCACAGGAATCCGGCGCGAAAGGCGTCGCCCACACCGGTCGGGTCAGCTCGCACCACCTCGTCGGCGATCGGCACCTCGATCGGCTCCTCCCCCTCGCGCAGGATCACCGCACCGTCCTTGCCCTTGGTGATCACCCGGGCCCCGACGCTGTGCAGGATCTCCTGCTCGCTCATGCCGGTCTTCTGCTCGGTCAGGTGCGCTTCATACTCGTTGGTGAACAGGTAGGTGGCGCCCTTGATCAGGTCCGCGATGAAGCCGCCGTCGGCGAACGCGAGCTGCTGGCTGGGGTCGGCGATGAACGGCAGCCCCCTGGTGCGGCACTCCTGGGTGTGCCTGCGCATCCCCTCCGGGTCGTTGGCTCCGACCAGCACCAGGTCGAGGCCGCCGACCCGGCTCGCGATGGGGGCCAGCTCGATCTCGCGGGCCTCGCTCATCGCGCCGGCGTAGAACGTGGCGATCTGCGCCATCTCGTCGTCGGTGGTGCACACGAACCGGGCGGTGTGCCGCGTGTCGGACACGTGCACGGAGT